>CAJWLI010000111.1 GCA_913043075.1 uncultured Gammaproteobacteria bacterium | reverse complement strand
TTTAGCTGGCCGAATAAGCTAGGCTAACCCAATAAAAGGAGATCGAATGTTTAACATCTTTAATAGGGGAAACAATGAAAAATCAGGAATCACACTTGTGGCCGGAAATTGTCAATTAATAGGCGATGTTCATTTTACTGATAAGCTTTTAGTGAATGGGGTAGTGAATGGAAATATTCGCGCAGAATCAGGCACTAACGCAACGCTTACCATAAGCGAAAAAGGCGAAGTGAGAGGCGAAATAAGGGTGCCGAACGTTATAGTCAATGGTTCAGTGGATGGCGACATCCACTCAGAAAAGCACATAGAATTGTCAGCAAAAGCCGAGGTCAGCGGAAACATTTATTATAAGGTAATCGAGATGGTAATGGGGTCGAGAGTTGACGGACAGTTCGTTCACGTAGATGGCGAGGTTGAAAAATTAAACGTCTCTATATCCCCGAAGTCTAGAAAGAAAGAAGACGAATCTCCGATCGTAGCCAAAATCGTCTCATAAGAAGTCTAAAATTATGAAACAGAAATCTAGGAAAATCCTATGAACCGGGGCCTTGAAAATGAATTTATTCCCTCAGAGGCCAAGGGTGTCGACCAAGCAACTTCACTCGTATTTTCGGACCAGGCAGCGAAGAAAGTTCGCTCGCTAGTTATGGAGGAGGAGAATGAAAATCTAAGATTGAGAGTTTTTGTTTCCGGTGGGGGGTGCTCTGGATTCGAATATGGATTTACATTCGATGATGAAGTCGAAGACGATGATATTGAAGTCGAAAACAGCGGAGTTTCTCTGGTAGTTGATGTTCTCAGTTTTGAGTATTTGGCAGGATCAAGCATTGACTATTTAGAGGATCTTCAGGGGTCTAGATTCGTAGTCGTTAACCCCAACGCTGCAAGTACATGCGGTTGTGGCAATTCTTTTTCCATATAAATATAAAAAGGTCTCTCTCAAGCATCTTCTTTTTTGGGAACCTGCTTCCCTGAAACAAACTTCTTGGCAGTTTTATATTCACTCGAGTAATTTCGGAGAGAAATGGTTTTTAACTGTTTTATCCTTGGGCTTAATATTTTTCTGAAACTTTCCATTTCAACCTCTGGAATAGGATCCGATTCTGGCAGCCTAACCTTCCGCGGATTTCTATGGACTCCGTTTACAAGAAATTCGTAATGGAGATGAGGAGCAGTTGCCCAACCTGTTGCACCAACGTAGCCGATGACTTGACCTTGTTTTACTTTTGCTCCCTTGTAGATACCCCTTGCGAACCCGGAAAGATGAAGATACTTCGTGACGTAGGTCCTCCCGTGTTTTATAACTATGAATTTCCCTGAGGCGGAATTTTGTGAGCGATTTGTTATATTGCCGTCGCTCGCCGCTCGCACAGGCGTTCCTTTTAGCGCTGCATAATCTATGCCTCGATGAGGCATTATTTTTTTGTGGATAGGGTGCATTCGCCTCAGATTAAATGACGAACTTACGTGGGAAAAATGCACTGGATCTCTGATGAACGCTTTTCTTAAAGGTCGACCATTAACATCGTAGTAGTCCTCTGTGCCTTCACTATTTTCATAGGCGACGGCGGAGAAACGTTTTTTCATATTTGAAAAACTAGCAGCTAATATTTTTCCGACTCCAACTTCAACTCCTTCTACATAAATTTTTTCGTATATTACAGAGAAGCTATCGCCATTCCTAAGATCAAGTGCAAAGCTAATATCCCATTGGAATAATTCTGCTATCTCCATAATGAGTTTGTCACTCAATCCATATGCTTTTCCAGCTTTGTAAAGTGATGGGTTTTTGTTCGAGATCAAGCCCGATGCAAAACTTGCAAGTCTTTCTTGTTCGATTAATTCCCAATGCCAATCGAATGTATTTCCTCTTTTCCCTATATTGAGAATTTTAACGGGAGACTTGACGTATCTGAGATTTACGAGCTCCCCTTCTGAATTTGAGTTTATGTGAAGTTGCTCACCAGGAAGCAGCGTTTTCATTTCTTCAGAATGTGAATCTAATTTCATCAGTTTCTGAAGCTCGCCAGGATTTATCTCATGTCTTTCGAAAATATTAGCGAGACTATCTCCGCTTTTAACCGTTATTTTTTTGGTAACTGAAAGCTCCTCTTTGAGGCCTACTTCAGCAGTCGAGGGAGGCAATAATTCGTTGGACGATCGAGTTAAAGATGAACTTTTTTTACTATCGTGATTTTGATTTGGCGCCGTTTGATAAATTGCCCAAGTGGAAAACGCTAAAAAAAAAGCCAAATAAAGGTTAACTCTAGGAAACGTTTGCATGGGTCGGTGTGTTAGACTCTCTGTCCTCAATGCGAAAGGCAGCGCTAATTTTCTTTCCTTATTCTATTAATCTAATGAAGCTTAATTTCTTACCAACGTTTATACTTAAAATCAGTATAACACAGCATGTTTAGGACCTAAAAAGAGCTAAAATTGAAAAAAATAAAAGCAGATGTTTTATGAACTTGGTTGAACAACTTAAATATTCGGGAATGATCGCTCAGATCAGTTCTGAAGATGACCTTCTTCAGCATCTAGAAAGTGGTTCTCGGTCTGTTTATTGCGGCTTTGATCCTACGGCGGATAGCCTTCATATTGGCAACTTAGTTCCTTTGCTTGCTTTAAAAAAATTCCAGATGGCTGGACACAAGCCAATATTGCTGATGGGGGGGGCGACAGGCATCATTGGCGATCCAAGTGGGCGAGATTCTGAGAGAGAGCTACAGACCCTTGAAGCTGTTGAAAAGCAGATGAACAGTATTCGTTTGCAAGCGAAGGAATTTCTAGATTTTGACTGTGGACAAAACTCAGCGATCTTAGTTAATAATCTGGACTGGATATCCGAGATTAATGTCATCGATTATTTGCGAGACATTGGGAAGCACTTTAGCGTTAACTCGATGATGCAAAAAGAAAGTGTTCGGCGGCGAATAGTGAACGAGTCTCAGGGAATCAGTTATACAGAGTTCAGTTATATGATTCTTCAGTCATACGACTACCTCGTCCTAAATAGAAAGTATCAGTGTACTGTCCAGATAGGAGGAAGCGATCAGTGGGGTAATATAACATCGGGAATCGATTTGATAAGGAGGTCAGAAGGGCGAAGTGCTTTTGCTATCACGTATCCGTTAATAACCAGAGCAGATGGCACTAAGCTTGGTAAGAGTACCGGCGGTTCAATCTGGCTGGATAAAAAAAAGACGTCACCGTTTGGCTTTTACCAATATTGGTTAAATGTTTCAGATGATGAAGCTTTGCGATATCTAGCTCTGTTTACCTTATTAGAAAAAGAAGAAATGCTTAAGTTATCGGATGAGCATAAAAAAAATCCGGGAAATCGGTTGGCACAAAAGGTCCTAGCAGCCGAGGTCACAAAATTAGTGCACGGAAGAGGAGAGCTTCTGCAAGCAGAAAGAATAACGTCGGCATTATTCGAAAGCAAAATAGCGGCTCTCAGGAAGGAAGATTTTGAGCAACTAAGTCTTGATGGCATGCAAAAAACCCTTTTAGGTGAAGATCGAACTTTATTAAATGCTCTAGTGATCTCAGGTCTCGCTCAAACGCCTAAAGGAGAGGTCACGATCGGCCAAGCTAGAAAACTCATTCAAGGGAAATCAATTACCATAAATGGGGAAAAAATCACTGATACTAAAGCAACTTTAGAGAAGACTGACGGTCTTTATGGTAAGTACTTTCTCATCCAGAAAGGCAAAAAAACCCATCACCTGCTAATAGGTTGATTAGATCTTTCTCACAAAACTTCGGGGAAGAAAAACTACCCCAAAGTTTTTAAGGTGGTGGAGCCAGGCGGGATCGAACCGCCGACCTCCTGCGTGCAAGGCAGGCGCTCTCCCAGCTGAGCTATGGCCCCTCGATAGCCAACGAGAGTTGGTGGGTCTGGGTGGATTTGAACCACCGACCTCACCCTTATCAGGGGTGCGCTCTAACCAACTGAGCTACAGACCCAAGAGCTGTGAAATGTTGCTTCCTTTCAGACTAAGGCCGCGTATTATACGCAGAGAATCGCAGTTTACAAAAGAGTATGTCAATAAAAGGCACTAATAAGTTTTTTGAAACGATGATTTCCCAAGGAAAAGTGCGGGCAACACCAGACTTGCTCGATTTTCTCCAGGAAATGGGTATTTCTTATCGTAAAAAAGCTGATGAAGTTTTTCTAGACCAAGATTATGAGTTGTTGAAACCCGATTTATTAAGAGATTATCTTGCTCAGTCAGGTTTTTCTCTCCCGAAGATAGAGGTATACAGGATAGCGACCTCTACTAATGATATCGTCATGGATGAATTTCTGCGCGGCTCGAAAAAAGACTGCCTGTGTATGGCCGAGGCCCAGACTAAAGGAAAAGGCAGGCGAGGAAGAAGTTGGGTCAGTCCATTTGGAAGAAACATCTATATGAGTTATGGCTTTGTTTTTAACTCTGATATTTCTCTGCTAGAAGGCCTATCTGTTGCTATCGGAATAGAGGTTGCCGAATCGTTAACTCGGGTTGGGTTAGCTCGAGTTGGCTTGAAATGGCCTAATGACCTAATCTTAGATCAAAAAAAGTTAGGAGGAATTCTAGTCGAGACGGCCCCAATGAAAGCTGACTCAATAGCTGTCGTGATTGGTCTGGGGATGAATTTGATGCTTTCGTTTCGTGATGCCGAATTAATTGACCAGCCCCATGCGGTCGCGGGTGGCAATATACAAATTCCCCGAAACCGATTAATGAGTGAGCTAGCATTAAGCGTGATTTCTGCAGTTAAAAAGTGTCGAAAAAAAGGCTTTGGCGATTACAAATCAAAATGGAATAGATTTAACTCGCATGCTGGAGAATTTTTAAGGTTACAAAGAGCAGGTAAAAGTATAACCGGAATTGATAAGGGAATTGATAATAGTGGCAACCTAATTCTTGACATAAACGGCGAAACAATAGCTTTTAATTCTGGAGAAGTAGGCTTTGTTAGAAGAGAAATCTCTTCTGATCAAATTTAGAAAGGCGAATGTTTGATCGATCGATTACAATCGCATAGAATCTCCCCACCAATAATAGTCAATTTTTGCCGCTATAGCTCAGCTGGTAGAGCAACTGATTTGTAATCAGTAGGTCCCGAGTTCGACTCTTGGTGGCGGCACCAGTTTGTTATAGCCATACGTAGAGAGTTTTATTAAAAATTAGTTTGACAATGGTATGAGGCCTAGGCAGAATTTAGCGCCTCTTTTTGGAGGGGTTCCCGAGCGGTCAAAGGGATCAGACTGTAAATCTGACGCGTAAGCTTCGGTGGTTCGAATCCACCCCCCTCCACCATGAGGGCTGGATTCATTAATTAGGAGGGTTGTCGGTTGTTGGCGGGTATAGTTCAATGGTAGAACGTCAGCCTTCCAAGCTGAATATGCGAGTTCGATCCTCGCTACCCGCTCCAGTAAAGCTCTGAATAGGGTTATGCTGGATGTGATCGAAAGAGGATTTATAAGCTCATATAGCTCAGTCGGTAGAGCACTTCCTTGGTAAGGAAGAGGTCACCGGT
>CAJWLI010000110.1 GCA_913043075.1 uncultured Gammaproteobacteria bacterium | reverse complement strand
CTAAGCCAGTTAATTCTGGCCTCGTCTTTCGAAATTTTTGCTGCGTAGGTAGTAAGCTCGTCACTCTGAGGGATTGCGTGTTTTTGAAGTCGGTCCAAGTCTCCTAGGGTTTTTAGCATTAGTTCTTGTCCAAGCGAGCATAATTTTTGGCTTAGGGACTCTGAGCTCTCCTCAGCGGACTGGATAGATTGAGAAGCTAAAATATTTCCGGTATCTAATCCATCGTCCATTTGCATAATAGTAATCCCGGAATTTTTGTCTCCCGCTAAGATAGATCTTTGTATGGGAGCCGCTCCCCTCCATCGGGGCAGTAATGATGCATGGACATTGATAGAGCCCTTAGTAGGGGTTTCCAGGACATCAAGATCAAGTATTTGCCCAAATGCAACCACTACCAGCAGTTCAAAACTGAAAGAGGAAAGGTCTTTTTTTGTTAACCTGAGCGGTTGGAGAGTTGGCAACCCGAATTCTCGAGCTAATTTCTTAACTGGAGACTCGACTAAACTTCGCCCTCGTTTTCCTTTTTTATCTGGTTGGGTAATCACGGCCACAATCTCGTGACGGCTTTTTAACAGAGCCTCTAAATGTCTTGCAGCAAACTCAGGTGTTCCCGCGAAGACAATTCTCAATTGGCACCCGTGCGACTAGAGTTTGTTTTTTTTAACTTTTTTCTTATAAGTTGTCTTTTAGTCTTCGACACGTAATCTACGAACAACTTTCCATCTAAATGATCGATTTCGTGTTGAATACATACCGCAAGTAACTCCGTTGCTTCTAAAAAAAATTTATCACCATTTAGGTTGATTGCCTCTATGTTAATTTCGCTAAACCTTTTTACAGGCTCATAGAAACCTGGAATCGATAGGCAACCTTCGTTACTTTCTATTTCTCCCGCTCGTTCAATGATTTTTGGATTAATAAGAATTAAGGGGTCGTCTTTCGTCTCGGAAATATCAATTGCGATTATACGTTTATGGAAATTAACTTGGGAGGCGGCCAACCCTATACCCGAAGCACCATACATAGTAAAAAGGAGTCTTTCAGTAAACTTTACAATCTCGCCATTGATGTTTTTGACGGGGCTAGCGACAGTTCTTAATCTGGGATCTGGAAACTCTAGTATTTCGAGAGGATGCATTTTCTAGCCCCGAAAAGTTAAACTCCCTAGAGGAGAATTCTTAAAGTTCGAGATTATAAACTTTTTCAGAGCTTAAATCTTCAATCCCTGAAAAGGACTAAACAGACTTGTTGATTGTAGATCGATCCTGAAATAGATTGAACGAACTTCACGGAAAAAAAATGGGAAAAAGTACAAATTTAGATAGCGCAGTAAAAACTGTCAAAACACAAGGTGTTATAGCTTATCCAACGGAAGGAGTCTGGGGTCTTGGTTGCGATCCTTTCTCCTATAGCGCCGTCGAAAAATTATTAAATATCAAAAAAAGATCTATTGCCCAGGGACTTTTGTTGGTAGCAACAAACATAGGTCAATTTGATCCTTTTTTGGAGGGACTCGAAAGAAAACATTACGACGAATTGGATAGAACTTGGCCAGGGCCTACTACTTACTTGGTCCCAGACAATGGTTTTGCTCCGCGATGGGTTGTAGGGGCGCACCAAACCCTGGGACTCAGAATCAGCGATCACCCTGTAATTAAAGCCCTTTGTTCCCTTACAGGACCCCTTGTTTCGACTTCAGCTAATATTACCGGCTCGCCTCCTATGAAATCAGCAGAGGAAATTAAAGAGGTGTTTAACGAGGAAATTGATTATGTCCTTTTTGGAGAGCTGGGCAAGCTGGGAAGACCGACCGAAATAAAAAACATCGTAACAGGAGAGGTTTTGAGATGAACACCTATCGGCTAGCTGTGATGGGTAACCCTATTCAGCACAGTAAATCTCCCATAATTCACAAGATGTTTGCCGAAGAGTTAAATTTACCCATCCGTTATGAAAGGATTTTGGTTTCCGACGAGGGGTTTGAACGAACTGTTATGTCGTTTGTAAAAAATCAGGGCTATGGATTTAACGTTACTCTGCCTTGCAAAAATGAAGCATGGAAATTAGTAAGTGAACGCTCGGAGGAAGCAGAAGTTGCTATGGCGGTCAATACAGTTCTTATCAAAGAAAACGGTTCCTTGAGGGGCGAAAATACTGACGGAGTGGGTTTGGTAAGAGATCTTGAGAGGAATTTAGGCAGCACATTGCATGAAAAAAATATCTTGGTCGTCGGTGCTGGCGGAGCAGTTAGCGGTGTTCTAAAAAGATTAATCGACAAACGGCCTTTTTCCGTATCTATCTTCAACAGGACACTTGAAAAAGCAGATTTGTTGGCTTCCCGTTATCCTAGTTTAGTAAGATCTGTCGGGTTGAAAGAACTGCGTGATGACTATGACCTGGTTATAAACGGCACTTCTATTGGGGTAGCTGCAGGAGAATTTGTCCTTCCAGAGAAGATTTTAAAAAGAGCAGAGCTTACTTACGACATGGTTTACAGTAATGAGCCCACGCCTTTCCAAAGTTGGTGCAGATCCCATTCTGATGCGAAGGCTTTTGACGGGTTGGGTATGCTCGTTGAGCAGGCGTCCGAGGCATTTGCACTATGGTTTGGAAAGAAACCAGATACCCAATCAGTGATAAACCAGATTAGACATACTTCCGATAAGGGATAAGTGTTGTGGAGAAAAATAATTTACCAAATTTTCGGGATATTGATACTAAAAATATTTTGTCAGAACTCAATTATCTCATTGAATTAGCGCGCTCCTCGCTCGAAGAAGCGATTAAGAAGAAAACTTTCACTTATGACTCTTTAGTTGTTTTACGAGAAGAGGTTGAAGACAATATTGACAATTTTTGGTCACCGATCTCGCACCTCCAAGCGGTTTGTAACGAAGAAGCTTTAAGGAAAGTTTACGCGGAGGGGCTTTTAGAGATAACTAAGTTACACACCGAAATGGATCAAGACTCCGATCTTTTTCTAGCCTACGAAGAGATAAGAGACTCCAAAGAATTTTCTGATTTGTCGATCCCTAAACAAAAAGCTGTTACCAACGCAATTAAAGATTTCCATTTAACGGGCGTTAATCTGTCCGCGTCTGAGAAGGCAAAATTATTAGACTTGAATAGTTCTTTATCAACTTTAAGTACCAAGTTCAGCAATAACGTCCTAGATTCAACGCAAGAGTGGCAGAAAACCATTACTAATGTGGAGGAATTATCTGGCGTTCCAAAAAACGCGCTAAGTTTGATGAATCAAGCTGCGGTTAAGAAAGGTGCAAAGGGCTACCTAGTGACCCTCGATATTCCAACGTACTTGGCGATCATAACTCACTGCGATAACCGAGACCTTCGCAAAGAGCTTTACCTTGCTTATGGTACCCGTTCCTCCAAGATTGGACCGGGCGGTGAGAAGTTTGACAACATCGAAATTATTTACGAAGTGTTAGAAAAGCGCCGAGATCTAGCGGAAGTTCTCGGGTTCAAGAATTATGCAGAGTTTTCAGTTTCGAAGAAAATGGCTGGTTCTCCTGAGGAAGTCCTTTCTTTTTTGCGGGAGCTTGGGAGAAAAGCAAAACCCCAAGCTGAGGAAGAGATGAAGCTGGTAGAAAGTTATGCAAAAAATAACCACAGTCTTGATGAGATAAAACCTTGGGATATTGCCTACTATTCAGAGAAACTAAAACAAGATCTATTTGAAATATCTGACGAGCTCCTTCGCCCTTTTTTCCCAGTCCCTAGGGTACTAGAAGGAATGTTTGAAGTGGCGAGACGGCTTTTTGAAATTGACATAAAAGAAAACAATACCCTAGCCACTTGGCACGATGATGTTCTAACTTTTGATATTAAGCGGGGCCATAAAGTAGTAGCAAGTTTTTATTTAGATCTTTACGCTCGGGAAAATAAAAGAGGCGGAGCATGGATGGCAGAATGCAGGGCGAAAAGAATTAGGTTAAAAGGGGATCTGCAAAAACCCGTGGCGTTTTTGACATGTAACTTCTCTGGTCCGATTGGCACGAATTCTGCGCTTCTGAGTCACCAAGAGGTAATAACCTTGTTTCATGAGTTTGGTCATGGATTGCATCATATGTTAACTAAAGTAGAAGTAGCTTCCGTTTCTGGAATTAATGGAGTTTGTTGGGACGCGGTTGAGCTCCCGTCTCAATTTATGGAGAACTATTGTTGGGAGAGCGAAGCTTTGGCCTTCATATCTGGCCACAACGAGACTAAAGAGCCCTTGCCCGAAGATGTTTTACAAAAACTGATAGCAGCCAAGAATTTCAATTCTGCTTTGGCGTTGGTTCGTCAGATTGAGTTTGCTCTTTTTGATATGCGAATTCATATGGAGTTTGACCCAGATAAGGAGGGGCAAGTGGCAAATATCCTTAGTGAAGTTAGAGACGAGGTGTCAGTCATAAAACCGCCGGATGAGTACTCGTTCGAAAACAGCTTTTCTCATATATTCGCAGGAGGTTATGCGGCTGGCTATTACAGCTATAAATGGTCTGAAGTTTTGTCCGCCGATGCGTTTTCTAAGTTTCTGGAGAGTGGAATTTTTAACCGTCAAACAGGAGAAAAATTCCTTTATTCAATCTTAGAAAAAGGAGGCTCAGAGGATGCGGAAGATTTATTCGTGGAGTTTATGGGTCGAGAGCCGAGTATCGATGCCTTGCTAAAGCAATCGGGCATAAGCGCTTAATCTTAAAATTTTTTGTTTATTTGAGGTCTTTTGTGAAAAAAAGATTCATCGCCGGTGCAAAGTGCAAGAATTGTGAGGCTGAAGACACTATATTCGTAAATTATGGCGAAAACGGAGAGTCACTGCACTGCGTCAAATGTGACTTTTCAGAAAAAAAAGAAACTGAAGATGTTAAAACTGTCGTTCAAGAGTGGGCTCCAATCAAACTTCCGGACATTGATTAGACAGGATTTCATACCGTTGTTCAGCAATTTGCTAGCCAATATCCCTCGGGTTAGATTTGAGAAACTAGCTTGTACACTGTTATACTCGGCACCTGAAAATTGTCAAGTTAGGTTTGAAAACGAAGGTTTCGGCGCTCTTTAACAACGTGGTAGTGCCGCCATTAAATGGAGTTTCCCAAATGAATAATTTAAAGCAGCTGAGGCACTACTTGTTGTTGCCAACGCTACTTTTTTGTCAGACCGCATCAGCCGATTTTTCTTTTTGGAATCTGAGAAGAGGGGTCACAGAAATAAGCCGGGAGGTATATGACCTCCACATGCTAATTTTCTACATTTGCTGCGTTATTGGAGTAATTGTCTTCGGAGCGATGATCGTTTCAATGATTCTTCACAGAAAATCTTTAGGCGTTAAACCTGCCACCTTCCATGAGAGCACCAAGCTTGAAGTAGCGTGGACGATAATTCCGATAGTGATTCTCATAGGCATGGCTGTGCCGGCTACCAGTACTCTTAGAGACATGTATGAGCCAGGTGAGCCAGACCTAGACGTTGAGGTCCGGGGCTACCAGTGGAAGTGGCAATATACTTACTTGGACGACGATCCTGCGAAAGAGATTCAGTTTATGAGCG
>CAJWLI010000109.1 GCA_913043075.1 uncultured Gammaproteobacteria bacterium | reverse complement strand
GGGTTGTCCAACTGTTGCACCGAACTCTAAAAAGACAAATAGCATGATATCTGCGAGAGAGAACCGGTTCCCACAAATAAACTCTTTCCCTTCTATTAATTTATCTAGCCAAGTTATCTTTTCTTGCGCAAGTTTTTTCAGATCTTCCGCAGCATTCGGGATAAGAGTCATTCGATCCTTAAAAATAGGCACCCCCTCTGCATAGCGAAAACCAGAAGTTATATTTTCCACAATACCAAGGTCAATTCTTCTGACCCACATCCGCGTCACAGCCCTCTCATCTGAATCGCTGCCAATTAAAGGAGTCCCTCCCTGGCACTCGTTTAAATATTCACAAATTCCCGTTATCTCCGAGATCACGGCACCACTATCCAACTCTAATGCAGGAAGCTGACCGCCAGGATTAATTGAGAGGTAAGGTTCTCGACGATTAACTCCTCCCATTAAATCGACTTCCTCTTTTTCAATCTCCATACCAAGCTCGGCCATAAACATCCGAACGACCTTAGGGTTTGGACCAATAGAGTTATATAACTTCATCACTTTCTCCATTAATTGGCGATTTGCGGCGCATCTCGCAGTCCACGTAGTTTAACTCAAAAATTGATGGGTAGTTTTAATTTCATAATCCGCTCTCAAAGCAGAGTTATCCCGCAGGCCCCTAGATTCAGCTTTGCAAGATTTCAGGCGGTTCATGAGCGGTGACGTCTAAGCTACTACCTTCATAAAGCTCAACCTCAACCAAGCAGGATAATGCGGTCGGTCCTTGAGCCAAATCTGAAGTTCCATGGTCTTTTGTTATTGCGTTCACGTTCCCATGCTTACATAAGCTCTCTTCAGCTCCACCAGGAGAAGGGTCCCACCATGCCCCTGTAGCCATATGAACCACACGTGGCCTAACCGCAGTAGAAATTTCTACTCCCGCTAATAATGCGCCCCTATCATTAAAAACACGAACTATATCTCCTTGCTTTAAGGACCTTTCAATTGCGTCATCCGGATGAAGGCTAATCTTTTCTCTTTCCTTAATTTTGCCAGAGCTACTTAATGGCCCAAAATCTAGTTGACTATGGAGCCGGTCCTTCGGTTGATTTGATATTAAATGCAGCGGGAATGACTTTGACTTCTTGCTTCCAAGCCACTCGATAGGTTCTAGCCAAACTGCTTGGCCAGGGCAATTTGGATAATTGAATCCGGAGATCTTATGAGAAAATAATTCAATTTTTCCAGAGGGAGTAGAGAGGCGAAAAGACGAAGGGGAATCCCGAAACTTTTTTAAAGCTAAATAACTCTTCGAAGTTACTCTGTGGTGCAGTTCCCCGGCGCTCCAAAATTCATCAAAACTAGGAATCTTTTCTCCAGCGTCTTCCAAAAAATCTTTTGTTTCCTTATAAAGTCTTTTTAACCAACCGAGTTCGTCAAGCCCTTCCGTGAAGCGATCGCGCATCCCTAGCCTCTCGGCTATGCCCGAAAAAATATCGTAATCGCTTCTAGCTTCTTCCACTGGGGGGCAAACTTGTTTCATGGCAAGAACCGAAGATTCAGCGGGAGATCCGCCTATGTCATTTCTTTCCAACGGGGAGGTCACAGGTAAGACAATATCGCAACGCTTTGCGGTCGAAGTCCAATAAATTTCGTTACAAATTATCGTTTGGGGGCGTTGCCAAGCTGAATCTAATCGTCGCAAATCTTGGTGATGATGAAATGGATTCCCGCCCGCCCAATAAACAAGTTTTACGTCAGGATAAGAGTACTCCTTACCGTTATAAGAAAATCCTGTATTCGGATTTAGCAACATATCTGATATGCGAGCAACAGGAATGAATGAAGAAATTGGATTAATACCCTGCGGAAGACGAGATAATCTCAAAGAGGAACCAGATACGCCAACCTTATTTTCTGCAGCGTAACCAAAAGCAAAACCTCCGCCGGGTAGTCCTATCTGTCCCAAAAGCGCTGCTAAGGTTATAAGCATCCAATAGCTTTGCTCGCCATGGTCTTGTCGAGTAAGAGACCAACTCGCCGATAAAATTGTTCTTTTGTCGGTCATCTTTCTAGCCAACTTCACAATAGTATCTGCGCTAACACCGCAGATACTCGACGCCCACTCTGCCGTTTTCTCTATTCCGTCCGAATGACCAAAAAGATAGTCCTTAACTTTATCAAACCCAATGCAGTACTTTTGAAGGAATAAGCTGTCTTGGAGATCCTCAGATACGATGGTGAAGCCAAGCCCCAGCATAAAGGCTACATCTGTGTTGGGAGTAAGTCCGAGCCACTCTGATTCAAGGCCATCGGCAATGTCAGATCTTATCGGGCTGACATTTATAAATTCTATTCCCGACTGCAAAGCTTCGTACATGTACTTTTTTTGGAGATGCCGACTCAACCCGCCGGAAGTAACCTGGCTGTTTTTCAAAGGAAGGCCACCAAACGCGACAAATAATTCAGATTTATTGATCAAACTAGGCCAATTTGTAGGCTGGCTGATAAAAGAACTTTCGTGGCCCACTACGTGGGGTAATATGACTTCAGCGGCTGCGAAGCTATAAGTGTTTACCGAGCGAGTGCAACCACCGATGAGATTTAAAAAGCGATGCAACTGCCCCTGAGCGTGATGAAACCTCCCCGCACTTCCCCAACCATAAGAACCGCCGAATATAGCCTCGTTTCCATAGCAACGTCGAACTCTACTTAATTCCTCTGCAACTAATTTTTCTGCATATTCCCAGGAAACTGGTACAAATGGCTCTCTGCCTCTGCCACTTCCTGAATAATTCCTTAATTTTAGATAACTCTCCCGAATCATCGGCGTGCGTATCCGAAGCTTGTTTTGTAGGCTTCCTACCAAATTGTCTCCGATTGGAGAGGGATCAGGATCATCCGAGTAAGGAAGTGCAGCCACAACATCATTTCGCTCAGTTACAACATCGTAAGTTCCCCAATGAAATGTTGTTCGCTTAGAAGACATGGCTTAAATAAAACCCTACAACCGCCCAACCTACAATAAACTTAAAGGGACGGAAAATGATTACTCTAAAATCACTCATTTTTTGCCCTTCTATTTAAAACATCATTATTTTACAGAAACAGAAACAGGCCGGGTTCGACCTAACCCATAAAGGTTAACCTGCATGCTTGAAATGGCATGGACTAGCGCATTCGGCGCTATCTTTTGTTTGCCTGTCCATGCGATTTTGGGAAATCGATCAAAAATTCGTTCAAAAGCAAGCCTCAGTTGCATCTGCGCAATCCGGGAACCTAAGCACTTATGTACCCCGTGGCCAAACGCAACATGCTTCTCTGCATTTTTACGCTGTATATCGAAAATGTCGGGCTCAGAAAAAATATCGGGATCCCGGTTCGCGGCTCCATACCAAAGCACCAGCTTCTCATCCTTTGCTATTCGCTGGCCATTTAATTCGGTGTCCTCCAGTGCAGTGCGGCGCATATGCATAACAGGCGAAACCATCCGCAGCGCTTCCTCAGACATGCGAGGCACTAAGGTAGGGTCATTGATAACCATTGCCCTTTGCTCCGGGAACTCAGTCATCAACCTAATCGTACCGGACAAAGAATTTCTCGAGGTATCGTTTCCTGCAAATATAATTAGTAACCAAGAACCATCAAGGAATTCTTGTGGAAGAAGTTCATTCTCTACCTTGGTCTGAGCAATGATTGAAAGCAGATCCTCTCTCGGACTCCGTCTTCGCTCAGCCATTACTTTTTCTCCATACGCAAACATTTCGTCGACAACTTTATTAAATCGAAGAGGAAACAGAGGCTCAGAAAAAAAAGTTTGCCAGGGGTTAGATAAGAATTGAGAAGCTAATTCGAGGTAATGCATCCAGATTTTCACTTTCGGCCGGTCTTCGTCGTCTACACCGAGCATTTCGCAAAGAGTGAAAAGCGGTAGCTCCTGGGAAAACATTTCTACGAAATCAATAACGGGACCTTTTTTCTCCATATCATCAAGAAGAGCATCGATCTTCAAACCGACTTTTTCTTTGATTTTGGCAACATACGCAGGAAAGAAAAATTCACTCTGTTGCATTCGCATTTCCCGATGCAACGGCTCATCCGCATTAATTAACGAGTTCAGAGAAGCCATAACCAGGTTTCTAGGACGCCAATATTTTCGCTGGGGCACTGACATATTGATGCCTCCTCTCTGGGAGGAGAAAATTCGATGTGATAGCTCTACTTTTTTAATGTCTTCATATTTTGTGACGCACCAAAAACCCGATACTTTTCCTCGGTTTTTTTGGGGAGAAGACCACATAACCGGGGCATTTTCTTGCATTTCTTTATACAGTTCAAAAGGATGTCCCTTTGTCCATGCAGAAGGATTAGAAAACTGGAAGCCTTCAAGACTCGGATAAACTTGATCAAAAAAGGGGCTCTGGGCTCCCGAATCTATGAGGATATCATCACTAATTAGTCTCAAACCTGCTCCCTATCGCTTATATTTTAATAAGGACAAAGCATAGCGCCAGTTTAGTGCTCGATCAAAGATCCAATTTGAATTTCCCACTTTTTTATCTGGCAACCGCTTTTACGCTCTTTACAACGATAATTATATCCATAAGCTAGCAACCTTCGATTTCGAGAACATCAATTGAAAAATTTTACCTCCAGCAAAGATATTTCAGAGAAATCTGATGAAGCCAAAACGATTGCTTTAAACAAGGGATTCGAAAGCCTGAATCTCCACGCAAACTTACAGTCGAACCTAAAAGAACTGGGCTTTGTCAAAATGACCCCGATTCAGAAACTGTCCTTGCCAAAAATAATAGCGGGCAATGATATTATTGCCAAAGCAAAGACGGGTTCTGGAAAAACCGCCGCTTTTGGCCTAGGTCTTCTTAACAAACTAGATGTTAAAAAATTCAGGATTCAATCGCTTACTTTATGTCCGACGCGCGAACTTGCTGATCAAGTTGCAAAGGAAATAAGAACGCTTGGACGGAAAATTCATAACATCAAAGTCACGACTTTATGTGGTGGTTCAGCATTCGGACCTCAAAAAGGTTCCCTCGAGCACGGAGCTCATATTGTTGTTGGGACACCCGGCAGAATCGAGGAACACCTTAGAAAAAAAAATCTCCTACTAGAACATTTAGACATCTTCGTACTAGATGAAGCTGACAGAATGTTAGATATGGGCTTCGGAGAATCAATCACTGAGATTATTCGATACCTGCCAAAAAAAAGGCAAAATCTCTTATTCAGTGCAACCTACCCTTTAAATATTGGGGAACTAGCATCAAAAGTCATGATCCGCCCTCATCTAATTGAAGCCGAAGATCAACACAACGAAAACACTATTCGACAGTTACTTTGTCAAATACCTGACAAGTCAAAACGAATCGATTGCCTCCTAGGATTGCTTCAGAAATTCAACCCTGACAGTGCTCTTGTTTTCTGCAACACCAAGAAATTGACCGAAGACGTAGCTCTGGCACTAAGAAATCTTGGATTCAGTTCCCTAGCCCTGCATGGAGACATGGAACAAAAAGATCGAACCAAGATCCTAGTGAAATTTGCTAACAAGAGCCTTTCTGTTCTAGTTGCCACCG
>CAJWLI010000108.1 GCA_913043075.1 uncultured Gammaproteobacteria bacterium | reverse complement strand
GCCTATGACTTGATCGGCAATGTGTGGGAATGGACCGCGAATTGGTATGCTCCAGGGCATAACCCATTGGATAAGTCTAATCCCATAGGGCCTAACCAGAGAGAAAGTTTTGACTACGCAAATGCAGGTTTTCCCGTAAAGGTTATCAAGGGTGGCTCTTATCTCTGCGCACCTAATTACTGTATGCGCTATCGACCAGCGGCTCGTCAGGCCGCAGATACCGGATTAGGAACGAGTCACATTGGATTTCGTACTGTAAAAATTACTAGACAGTAAAACTGGATAACTATGGAAGCGTCATGACGGATTCGCCCAAAGGATTTGAGGATCTTAAGTTTAAGGAACTGACGGAGAGTGATATGCGAGAGAGAGCTCAATCGTTTCTCGATCACATGTCAACGCGCCGGACTGTGCGAAGTTTTTCCGATCGGCCCGTATCGAAAGAAATTATCCAGCAAGCTCTGTGTACTGCTGGTAGCGCTCCAAGTGGCGCCAATCGGCAACCGTGGCATTTTGCTGTTGCGGGAAGCCCAGAAATTAAACGAAGAATTCGTATCGGGGCTGAGGAAGAAGAGCATGAGTTTTACAACGGGCGAGCTCCTCAGGACTGGTTAGATGCTCTTGCGCCCTTTGGTACCGATGAGCAGAAGCCATTCCTCGAGATTGCTCCATGGTTGATTGCAGTTTTTGCGCAGAAATTTGACATGGACGTGCACAGTAAGAAGCACAAAAATTATTACGTTATAGAATCTGTTTGCATAGCGACGGGTCTTTTGATCGCAGCGCTGCATAATGCTGGGTTGGCTACACTCACTCATACGCCAAGCCCGATGAAGTTTCTCAATGAAATTTTTGATCGACCGGTCAATGAAAAACCCCTAATGTTAGTTGTGACTGGATATCCAAGTGAAGGAGTAAAGGTACCTTCAATCAAGCGTAAAAGCCTCGAACAGATAAGTAGTTTCCATTGATTTAATTAAGCAGAAAATCTTGGTAAATTTGCCAAACTATTACATAAAAAAGGAAAAGACCCTTGATCAGGAGACTCAAAAGAACCAGGCATGTTAGTTTCACTCTTTTTACCCTATTAGCTGTTCTACTGTCTGCTTGTAGTGAACAATCAGATCCGAGACCTCTTAATATCGTCTTTTTTTTGGTAGACGATCTCGGCTGGAGAGACGTTGGCAGCTTCGGGAGTGATTTTTACGATACTCCGAATATTGATCGCTTGGCGCAAGAGGGTATCAAATTCACTCATGCCTATGCTGCGTCTCATGTCTGTTCTCCAACTCGCGCAAGCATCATGACTGGAAAGTATCCGGCGCGATTGCATTTGACAGACTGGTTGGGAGGTAGAAGAAGTTATGCGTTTGAGAGCTTAACTAGCCCGGATTTTCTGCAAGAGCTCCCGTTAGAGGAATCTACTATAGCAGAAGCTTTTAAGGCTCATGGATATGCCACTGCTCATATCGGCAAATGGCATTTAGGAGAAGATCCGTTCGGTCCGTTAGAGCAAGGGTTTGACATGCGCGTCCCTAATTGGAATAAGGGATGGCCTAATGCTGGATACTATGCGCCTTTCGAACTTGACGGGGTCGAAGATGAGCCTGGACAGTACTTGACTGATCGGTTAACGGACTATGCGAAAGATTTTATCTCAGAGAACCAAGACCAACCTTTTTTTCTCTACATGTCCCATTTTGCTGTGCATGATCCAATTCATGGCCGTCCTGACCTGGTAGAGAAGTATCGTCAAAAGTTGGCATCGGTGGATCCATCAAATTCGCCACCATTTCTCCTGGAAGGGAACCCAGATGATCCGCAGCCATTGACTAATGAACAACTCGTTTCTTTGATCGATCTACCTCCGTATCAGGACTATAAGGTGTTACCTGAGCGGACTGTGAAGATCAAACAGCACCAAGACAATATTGAATTCGCGGCTATGGTCGAGTCAATGGATGAGAGTCTGGGCAGAATTGTCGACCATATCGATCAATTAGGTTTGACCGATAATACGCTCATTGTTTTCTTTTCAGACAATGGGGGCATGTCAGGCGCAAATTTCGGGGGCGCAAGTCGTGTTGTCGATTCAAGCAGACTGGATAGTGCATATTCCACTTCAAATTTACCTTTGCGAGGCGCAAAAGGATGGCTTTATGAAGGCGGTATAAGAGTTCCAATGATTGTTAAGTGGCCTGAGAAGTTTTCAGATTCTAGTCGAATTGTGGAAGAGCCTGTAATAAGCACGGATTTTTACCCTTCACTATTAGAAATGGCAGGACTTCCAGCTCGCGATGAGCAAGCGCTGGATGGAGTGAGTTTTGTTCCGGCTTTAAATGGAGATTCTTTTAATAGGGGGCCAATTTTTTGGCATTTCCCGCAATACAGCAATCACGGAATGCAAAGTCCTGGTGGTGCGGTTCGCTTCGGAGACTATAAATTACTGGAGTACTTTGAAAATAATACTGTCCAGCTATTCAATTTGCGGGAGGATATTGGTGAGAGAAATGATCTTTCCCAAACCGAGCCACAAATCAGGGAGGAGCTAAGGACGTTACTTCGTTCTTGGAGGGAAGATGTTGATGCGCAAATGCCTCCTCGGAATCCGGACTATGACCCGAGCCAATATCCCCATAGGGCATCACCATAATTGTATTTCTAGAACCTAGAGCCAACTGTGAGGCCAGATCATGGTCCGCCACATATGCGCTACTGGTGAGCCATCGAAGCCTAAGCCTTCTTTAGGTTGTTTAAAATTCCTTCCGACAACATCCTCGAATTGGTCAATTTCTATATTGGTAACATTTGGATCGAAGGAATACAGGTCGTTAAGAGTGATGAGTCGTGAACTCATATACCAGCGATGATTCTTCGCTTCATCATACTCGGCTTGCACCCAGGGCTCGACTTTATAGTCATAACCGAACCACTCGCGGTAGGCAGAGGGATATTCATAGCCTACCGATTCGTCTGCAAAGAATCGCAGGGCTTGGTGTTTTTGGATTGCCCAAGTTACCTCTTCGTCGACGTAAGGCGCGACAAGTTGGGCGCCCCAGAAACCATGATCAGTCCGAATGAATCCTTCCACTGAAATATCATGTAATAGGCATGCTAGGATTATTTTTTCATCCATCCCGTTTTTCATGGCCAGGTTCGCACTCTGCAGTAAGTGAGAAGGGTTAGGTATTCGGTAACGATAGAAATCCAGGAGTGTCGGGTTCTTTGGCATCGGGGGCAAGCGCGGATCATCCATTCCAGCGACTAGCTTTCCAGAGGGGGCACCGCCTCCACCGATTCTGCTTCCGGGCGCAGCCATAGACCGTTCTCGATCAGGCTCGCAAATGACAGGCTGGCCAACATGGTATGGGAGACCTTCGATCATTACTCCTTCGAACGCTTCTGCGCGTTGACTGAGGGTCATATCAGCGGTGAAGCTCGCTGCGGCAATAGCTGCTGCTTTATTCATGAATTTACGTCTGTCCATTCTCCCATCCTCGTTCAACTTGACTGACACTAATAAAGGTTATCTCGATGACAGGTTGGTAGCAATAACTGATTTAATTAAGTGATACTAGATGCCAATACGGAATCAATTTCTTGTCATGATTTTTTATAAATTACGTCCGTAACTTTCTTTTTGATGAGCATTACTAACTTAATCACAAAATCTACAATGACGCCGAATGCACCGAATAAGACAGGAAGGGCTATTATTGCTCCAAAGGCCAAAACCGTGCCTAAATTGAGACCGATCGTAAAAAGATCAATGATCAAGCCTCCAGCGGCGTAAAATAACCCCAGTAACAGGCCCACAACGAACATCCATTTAGCTAAAGCTCTATTCTTCAAAAATCTACCTTCAAGGTTAATCTCTGCATCGACTGTTCCAGTAATTAGTTTGTCTTTCGTTGATCTCGCCTATCGTTGTGAATTACTCTCTAGTTGCAAATCTTTTTAAACCTATTTTCCGATTAATCGTCAGGGAATTCTCTATAAAGGCATTTGAAACTAATGACAGATGAAGCAATCATAGATAGTTCAACAAATCAAAATGATGAAAAATTGGAATCGCGAGACCATAGCAACTATCAGTCTGCCAACTTACGTGCTCATAATAGTGGAGAGGCTGGCGGCGAATATTCCAGCCCGGTGGAGTTTTCTTGGCGACAATTCTGGCAATCTTTTTTATATGAAAATATACCTCCAGGTATCTTTTCGCCTATTTTGGCCTTGATAATAGAGCGTTCTATAACCAGAGCCTGGTTTGTATGCCAGAATCGTGGTCTTTGTCCAATCTCAACTAAATACAACTCTAGAGGTTTTATAATCTCAAGTTGGTTATTTTTCTTTCCTGGATCGTGGCTTTTGACATCGGCCCTTGTTATCACGATTTTCGGTGTAAACAGTTCCTCAATAAATATTGATTTTTTTCTTGTGATTATTTCATTTGCCTGTTTATTCATGAGAAGAATTATTGTTTCAATCAAGTATGGATATTTTAGACCTGAAATCTATGAAAAGTTATCCAAACCGGCGCCAGAATGGGACGGTGATAAGACGCGCAGACAATTGGTAACTTGGGGGTGGTCAAAGCCCAGTGATTACCCCGGCTTAATTGAAGATGAGCTAATAATATCAATGGAGGAAAACGATGTTTCTCTCGAGGGCATATGTTTTGAATTAGCCCAGGAAACGGTCGATGCTTTCAAACGAAAAGATAAAGACACGAGATTCAAGGCGCAGACAGGTTTTACAAAAGATCATGAAGTGACGGCTGCTTTTCTTCTTACCGAGTTATTAAAATTTGCATATGAGCGAAATCCTCAACTAGAGAAACTGGGATCAAGTATGAAGCTTATGACAGCGATTTTTGCTTTGAGCCTACCCGCAATCGTTATAATAGCTTCGCTAAGTTACGGGCAAGATTTTTTTGGGACAACGACTACCAGCTTCATCGTTGCTATTGGAACCATAATAGGTTTTTTCCTCTGTCATCAACTTCTTTTATTTGGACTCTTGTGCCGCTTTGACTTTAAGAGAAGAAAATCAGCCATCGAACTGATGGGAGACGCAATTGAAAACTCAGGTGTTAGTCTCAGTCAGATTTATCCTGACGATGAGGCTCTTAAAGAACAGGATCAGTTATTGTTTATTAATTTGGAAAAGAGAGCTAACGTCTTTGCTTGGACGATCACTCGACGCGTTCTAAAGTCATTTGGGGAAGCATTTTATAACCGGATTCAAGGTTACACATCTATCCTGTTCTTGTTTTCATTGGTTTGTGTTGGGATACTAAATCTACTATTTTGGGGCGCCTTCGATCACCATATATCTACCATCGTGGCGCTTGTAACAATCGTTACGGGTATAGCATTCGTGAGTATCCGAGCTATATTTTCTGCGATTGACCTTCAACGTTTGAGCGAGACGCATCGCGATCGCATACGAAAGAAAATGTTCGTATTTGAGGAAAAGGCTGCATTTTTCGATGCGGATAAAAGTGACAGCTACAGAGATTCGTCTTTTGTTCGTTCTCTGCTCCAACAGGCCGATGAAACATTAAGCTTTCATGAACTTA
>CAJWLI010000107.1 GCA_913043075.1 uncultured Gammaproteobacteria bacterium | reverse complement strand
AAACCAAATGATCATCTCGACCATTCTCGATTAATACAACGGTGTCTTTATTGTAAACATTGGGAACTAACTTCAGATTCGGTCTTTCTATACCGACCATCTCTGGTGCTTTATCTTCGCCGGTTTGCAGTAGCCCATGGAAAGATACAACTCCGGATAGATTTAATCCAGCGCGTACTGCTTCCAGAACAGCCACGCCACCAAAACAATAACCGATTGCAGCCGGAGGAACTCGATGTTCGACACTCTCCTCTTCAACTCCTTTTATTAACCACTGGTTCAAAAGAGACCGAAAAAACTCGTGATCGTGATCGCATTGAACCATTGCCTCAAAACATTTTCTATTGAACGACATTACCTTTTCGGGATCGTCTGGCCACAACCGTTCGTTCGAGGGGACGTTATCACCATAAAGATCGATAGCCAGTCCAACATAACCAGAACGCGCCATAAACTCTGCAACGTCTTCGTCAAAAAATTTCAGCCCCTGGTAATTATGAATGACTAACACCAAGGGCTTAGGTCCTTCCGATTTCGGTGGAGCAACCAACGTACCGCGATATCGGTTATCTCTAAAATCAAACGCTATCGTTTTTCGAAGTAAATCAGGATTTTTTTGCCATTGGGAAACAGCCATTGATTTGCCCCTTAGAATTTTTGTCTTTTTCAGTCACTGCCAGTTGACTGAAACACAAGGCACAAAACATATCAAGCATTGGTATGTTATGGTTGGGATTTAGCCGCTTTTTAACTTTTAGGCTCCATCAAATTAATCTATGACTCTCTAATGTTCTCTAAAACTGCTTCAAACTGGAACACATTCAAATACAGAGATTATAGAATCCTATGGGTGATATTGATGACTGGCGGCGTGGCAAGCTGGTTAAGAATCCTAGGCTTCTCGCAGTGGCTGTTAGATGAGACTGGGTCGCCTTTTTTAGTGGGTCTTATTGGAATAGTCCAGCTGGTGGTTCAACTACCTTCGACTCTTTGGGCGGGGACTCTAGCTGATCGCACCGATCGAAAAATGATTCTTGCCGCTGCGCACGGGATTACATTTATCGTTCTAGCCTTTGTCGCGACTTTTAATTCAACAACTTCCCTAACTCCAGGACTGATATACTTAGCGATTGCAATTGCTTCAGGCGCACAGACTCTAGGCAGCCCGAGCAGAGCAGCACTCATACCAGGGATCTTCCCAGAAAAAGAAATCATGGCAGCTGCCTCTACCGATACCGCTTCTCAAAATCTGGCGGCGATTATTGGTCCCCTTCTGTTTGCGTTCGTCGCAGTAAATTGGGGACTAACCGAAGTATTTTTTACATGCGCAATTCTCTGTCTACCCGGCTTTCTCGGTCCTTTCTTGTTGGCAGTGTCGGGCAGGACCGATGAAAAATCAGAGCTGCCAAAAAGCCAGATCACCGAGACCTTGGAAGGATTAAATTATGTAAGAAAGCATCCGATTCTGCCGGGTCTATTCCTTTTGGATGCAGCCATTACCACCGCATCTTTTTACAGAGAAATCTTGCCCGTTATCGCCCTGGGGCTTTTCGCTGCCGGAGCCAGTGGAACAGGATTTCTGGGATCAGCAAATTCCGCAGGAGCCATTATTGGAGGAATTGCAGTCCTTGCACTGACCAGAATTCAAGCCAAAGGATTAATCGTGCTTTGGGCATCACTCGCTTACGGACTTTTCTTGTTGGCTTTTGGCTTAACCAATTCGTTAATCACTGGGATGATTTTAATCGCATTATTAGGAGCAGCTGATTCGGTAACGGTAGCAGTTAGAGTAACTACTGTGATGCTAACAACGCCAGACAAAATGCGAGGCAGGGCTTTTTCATTGATGTATGTGGCAGCTCAAACATCAAATAATATCGGTACTATTTGGGTAGGTTTCTGGGCAGGTCTTATCGGGGCATCTAGCACAATGATTATGGGTGGAATCATCTCGATTGCAATGACACTTCTAATTTTATTGTTATGGGAACCCATACGAAAATATAGGTCAAATGACTAAATAGTATAGACTAAGTTTTTTATTTTTGGCTAAAAAATGAAAATAGGAATTTTAGGGGGCGGCCAACTAGCAGGTTTACTCGCACAAGAAATAAAGCAAACGGAAGATACTTTAATAGTTCTAGATCCCGGCGAGAAATGCCCGGCCTCTTTAATGGGAGCGCGTCAGGTAATCGGAAGTCCGGTCTCCGAGCAAGATATCAGAATATTTGCGAAGCAAGTAGACGTGCTGACAGTTGAGCTTGAAAATATTAATACCGAGGCCCTGATTAAACTGGCGGCTGAAGGGGTATCCATAGTTCCTTTTCCAGAGACTTTGGCGAGCATTAAAGACAAGTTACTGCAAAAGCACTGTTTTTTCGAGGCAGGGATCCCAACCTGTGAGTATTTTTCGGAGAAGCAAAAATCTGTTGATTCACTTAAAGAACTAGGTTGGCCTTTAGTGCAAAAATCTCGAACCGGTGGTTATGACGGCCGAGGGGTTTTAATCATACGAGACGAGTCGTCTCGGTTAGATCTACTTCCAGAGCCAACCTATTTTGAGGCGTTTGTGCCCGATGCCATCGAATTGGCGGTGATGGTCGCTCGAAATAAAGAAGGCGACGAAACGACTTGGGAGCCAACTCTTTTAGAATTTGATAGAAATCAAAACATTTTAAAAACCCTATACTCTCCACCTATCCTAACAAAGACAATATTGAGCCAAGCGAAACAAATATCAATCGAGGCCGTTCGTGCGCTTGGCGGAATCGGTTTGTTCGGCGTTGAACTATTTCTCACAAAAGATGAACGCTTGTTAATTAACGAAGTAGCGCCGCGGGCTCATAACAGCGGACATCACACTATTGAATCGAGTGAAACCTCTCAGTTTCTTCAGCAATATAATGTCCTTCGATCAAAACCGCTTTCACCGACTAGATCCACATGCGCCGCCGTAATGTTTAATTTGTTAGGCGAACCAGGTTTCGAAGGGAAAACCGTCATTGAAGGGATGGACGCAATTGATAAATTCCAAAATGTATTCGTTCACCTCTACCAAAAATTTCACTGTTCTCCCTATAGGAAAATGGGGCATATTACAGTGACGGGAGAGACGCTTTCAATTGCTAAAGAACTAGCTGAGGAGATTCGATCACTTGTTTCTGTTCGAGGAGAAAACCAAATATGAAAAAAAAGGCAGCAGCAGTGGGAATAATTATGGGAAGCAACTCCGACTTGCCCATTATGGAGAAGGCGAGAGAAACTATGGAGCAACTAGAGGTTAGGCACGAATTATCAATAGTCTCGGCACATAGAACTCCAAAAAAGATGTTTGATTATGCTGAAAACGCTGAAGAGAACGGGTTTAAGGTAATAATAGCTGGAGCTGGCGGAGCGGCCCACTTGCCGGGCATGGTCGCCTCTCTAACTCTATTGCCAGTAATCGGAGTCCCCATCTCTGCAACGAAATTGGAAGGACAGGATTCGTTACTATCGATCGTGCAAATGCCATATGGGATACCCGTTGCCACAGTGGGTATTGATAATGCAGGCAACGCGGCTTTGTTGGCAGCTCAAATATTGAGTCTCCAAGACGAGAAGATCAGGGCTAACCTGCAAAAATTTCGATTTTCACAAACCAAGCATGTAATGGATAAAGTAACTATGTTCGACCACTGACAACCATTGCTCTTAAATTATCGACGAACCACAGGCAACATTATTTCATTGCTGCGAAGAAACGAGGGCATCCAAGGAGGATCGTATCTTGCCCAAATTGGATCACCACTTATTTTCCATTTTTCATTCTCTGCCAATCTGGATTTGAGTGTTTCTAAGTTTTCTTCGTAGGTCTTTACCTTCCAACCACCCTTATATGCAAGCACAGCTACTTCCATGTTGATATCTTTAATCAAAACATCTCGATTTGAAGGGCGTGGGGGAGCCGAAAGATCTCTCGGGAGGAAAAAGACGACCTCGTAACTTTCTTCGCTTTTCCTTTGCTGCATCACAGGAGCGGTCATTTTTATTTTTTTATTAAGTTCATTATCACCGAAGATATAACCAGCTAGCCTTCTGAAACCAATGTTTCCAGATTCTCTGATCCCGCTGGCCACCGTGGTCGAAGCTATCGTCGCTCCAGCATACTTCCTAACCTCTACCGAATCTGGAAGCGTATCGATTATCTGGTAATCAGGAGTCTCAATAGCCAACGCTATTCCTGACAAAGAGAAAAACAAAAAAAAAGCCCATGTGTTTCGCATTTATACTACTCTCAAAATAACAAACCCTAGAATATGAAGGATTATCACGATTGTTGAGACACTTGCTCGCATTTCTAAATAGCCGTCGGTTAAATCTTCAGCCTCAAGGAAACGTTTTTCAACAAATAAGACTACCCCAAAAAGGCTTGCTAAGACTATCAAAACAATTTGATCGAGACACAAGACAGAGAGGAAAGCGATTAGAACAGAGACATTCGAAATAATGAGTATTTTATTTTGGTTTTGCTCAGATCCAGTTAATTGAAAACTTTTTGACCACAAAGCCCCGGAGACAAAGCAAAGAATTGCCAGGGAATAGGTTAAAAAAAATCTTACCGCAAATGGATCGTCGAAAAAAAACAAGGGTGCCGCCATCGGCAGCAACCCGAGGTACCCAAGAATTTGAAACAGCTTATACCTATAGATCAAAGAAATTTTTCCGAATGTTTAATTACTTTCGCGTTTAGCATCCTCAATTATCACGCGTCTAATCCCGAGAAAAGTATATGTCGTATCATTTTGGGAGAAAATATAAATTTTTTTCATATTTAAGGAGAAGAAACTTGGACGTGTTAATCGTGGGTGCATCCGGTGGAATTGGGCAAGCAATGGCGGAAAACTACACCGTAAACGGTCATCACGTAATAGGTACATACTGTAAAACGGTGCCACCAAAATTATCCGAATCAATCGATTTAGTTCCGATGGATCCATCACAAGACGCTGACGTTCAGAATTCGTTGTCGAAAATTTCTTCACTAGACTTGGTAATTAACTGCGTAGGATTTCTCTCATCAGAAGATGGCTTGCCAGAAAAAACCATACGAAAATTCGAAGCCCGTGGGCTTGAGGAAAGCATACGTATAAACGCTCTCCCAACGCTTCTTATTGCAAAGCACACTCAGAAGCTTTTACGCAAAAGCTCTCAAAGTGTTTTCGCTACGATATCTGCAAAAGTAGGGTCAATAGAGGATAACCAACTCGGAGGTTGGTATAGCTACCGCATCTCGAAAGCGGCTCTAAATATGGCACTTAAGACTCTGAGCATTGAGTGGAGTAAAAGCGTCCCAAACTGCTGCGTCGCAGCTTTGCATCCAGGGACAGTAACGACAAAACTCTCCGCCCCGTTTGTAGGCGAGGGGAAGAAACATACTCTGCTTTCCGCTTCACAATGCGCTGGCCACCTCAGCCAAATAGTAAATAATCTGAAGCCTCAGGATACGGGGAGGTTTTGGTCATGGAATGGAGATGAAATCTGCTGGTAAACGGATTAGTCCCCTAAAAGTAGAATTTTCTCTATCAAAAAAACTTTTAGTTATTTT
>CAJWLI010000106.1 GCA_913043075.1 uncultured Gammaproteobacteria bacterium | reverse complement strand
CGCAAAGCTCGCGCCCAAGAAACCGCCAGCCGCCGCCGAGCCTGTAAAAGCATCATTAATTATGGATAAAAAGGACATTCCTATCTGATCAAAATTAGCTACGATCACAAGCAATGCACCTACCACATAGATCGCCGCCATCAAGGGAACTATTTTTTCTGCAACAACGACTATACGTTTAATCCCTCCTAGTATCACCGCACCCAAAAAACCGGCTAGCACAAATCCGCTGGCCCAATTGGGGATACCGAAAGAAGCCGACAATCCGTTAGCAATACTATTACTCTGAGGCAGATTTCCAGAACCAAACGAACTAACAACAGTTGCTAACGCAAAAAAAATTGCCAACCATTTCATGTTGAGCCGTCTTTCCATAACGTACATTGGTCCGCCCGAGATAAAACCAGCTTTGTCGGTAACTCTGTATTTGTGCGAAAGAGTTACCTCGACAAACTTCGTCGTCATACCAAAAAATGCCGTCATCCACATCCAAAATAAGGCAGCCGGTCCACCTAGATATATAGCTAACGCGACACCCCCTATATTGCCCGTTCCTACCGTGCCTGAAATGGCTGTCGAGAGCGCTTGGAAGTGAGACGCGTCTCCTTTGGCTTCTTTCTGATCGAATTTACCGCGAAGGATAGCCACAGCATGGCTGAAGAATCGGAGTTGTGGGAACCCTAGGTATATTGTAAAAAAAATACCTGTTCCCAAAAGCAAAAACGGAAACCAAGCAGCCGAACCCAAGAAAGAGTCCAGTGTTGTAAGAAAACTCGTTAGCGACGAGATAAAATCAGTGCTCAATCAAACCATCCTGTCAGCAGCACTTTGGAGCCGAGACATTAGCAGATTTTTCTCTCTGTTGCAGGTTCGGGATCGCTAAGCGGATTGGAAGACCGTAATCGTCGTTTGTGATTCCGTCTTGAAAAGTTGTGAAATTATTTGCTGCCAAGCCCAAGACTAATGCATCAACCACATCATCTCGAGCCATTATGCGACGAGGATAGTCCGTCAATGCGCGGTTATAACGATAGCGGGCACTTGTATCAAATTTTTCGAGCAAATTTAGTCTCTCCTCTAAGCCCTCAGGCTTCTTCTTTGAATAATTCAAGCGTCCTCCTTTTAAGATACAAAAACACACTTCGGGGTGCGCCTCGAAAACATACTTAGCTAGGCCTAAAGATGCCCTCAAACAGGCATCCACCTCCCGAATTTTAGGTCCGATATTCCAAACTTGCTTCGAAATTTTTTTACCCGTTTTCTTCTCGTTGAGCTCACATGCTTCGTCATAGGACTTAGCATAAATGGCGTTTCGGCAAGGAACAGAAAAAAGGCTAGAGGGCTGCACATCAAAACTTTGTCTTGCGGAACGGTCTAAATCTCTTTCTGTTTCGGGAAGACCAAGCGGCAAATCAATAAGAATAATTTTTTTTTCGTATTTTTCTAATATTTCTTCAAACGTCTGAAAGAAAAGAATCGGCTCTTCTGCCGAGCTAGCGACCCAACCACCGCGGCATCCATCAACACCGACGCGGCCAGGTTCAGTTTCTAGCGACATTTCGCATAGTCACAAATTCTTCTGCAGTCGTCGGATGAATGCCCACGGTATCGTCAAACACCGATTTGGTAACACCCATTTTCATTGCAACCGCTAAGCCTTGAATAATCTCCCCGGCATCCGCTCCCACCATGTGCACGCCAAGGATCTTATCGCTAGGCCTCTCTACTATTAACTTCATCATGTATTTCTCATCGCTGCCACTAATTGTGTGTCTCATCGGCCTGAACTGCTCTATATATATCTCTATATCTTTGTATTTGGCTCTTGCCTGTGCCTCGGTCAATCCAACAGTAGCGGCATTCGGTTGACAGAATATAGCCGTCGGGATGTTGTCATAACTCATCAACTTTGTTTCTCCACCGAACTGTGTGCTGGAGAAACACATCGCCTCCTCTATCGCTACCGGCGTCAACTGATATCGATCTGTTACGTCACCAAGAGCGAAAACACTTTTCTCTTTAGTGCGAAAGTGCTCATCAACCACTATCGCGCCGTTTGACGTTCTCACTAAGTCAAGATTTTGGAGCCCCATATCCCCGACTGCCGGCACCCGCCCAATTGCGCTCAGTATCAAATCGGTCTCCAAAACCTCACCTGATACGAATTTGACTTTAAAACCAACTCCCGGATGTTTTTGAATGGATTCGACCTCTGATTCAAATTTTAAATCTACTCCTTTTTTCAACAATTCGTCTTTGACAGTGTTTCGTATATCGATATCAAAATCTCGCAAAAAAAGATCCCCTCGATAGGACAATTTAGTTTGCACACCAAGGCCATTAAAGATCCCTGCAAACTCGACGGCGATGTAACCGCCACCAATTATCAAACATCGAGGGGGCAAGCTCTCTAGATAAAAGGCATCGTCAGAGGTAATGACGTGCTCTGAACCACGAAATTTTGGTCTTACTGGCCGCCCGCCAGTTGCAATCAGTATTTTCTGGGAAGAAATCTCTTTTTGGCCGACCTTTACATTGTTCGCGTCAATAATTTCGGCTGTTCCTTCGAAGCGATCAACACCCGCGTCGTCTAAGAGATTTTTGTAAATGTCATTTAATCTCGCGATTTCACTATTCTTGTTTCGTAAAAGAGTGGGCCAATCAAACTCAGGATTCCCCTCGGACCAGCCAAATCGGACTGAGTTTTGGAAATCTTCTGAAAAATGAGAAGCATAAACAAATAGCTTCTTAGGCACGCAGCCTACGTTGACGCATGTTCCGCCCAAGTATTGTTTCTCAACAATGGCAACTTTGGCACCATACGACGCACTCATTCTTGCTGCTCTAACACCGCCTGATCCTGCCCCAATTACAATTAAATCGTACTCATGATCCGTCATACCTTAACCTCAAATTCTCAAACTTTAACTTGCCATCACACCTCTAAAGAATAACATCGAATACCATGGACATTACACTTCGCGAATTCGATGGCACCAGAACGATATCAACGGAGCTTGATATCAAGCCTAGGTCTATTGAAATTAGTTACGACTTGAGTGAGATCAATGAAATCTTGATACCTCAAAAGAAAGTTTTAGTCAGAGAAAACGAGCTTTGGAAATCAACTTGCATGGAACTGTTTCTTAAAGAGGTTAAAGAGAGCAACTATAAAGAACTTAACGTGTCCTTGGATGGGAAGTGGAACGCGTATGAATTTAGTGGCTACCGCACCGAAATGGAAAAATCCAGAAGCGTGATCGCATCAGAAGTTAAATCCCTAGATACGAATGTTTTTTGGGTTCGTTTTGAATTCCTAGACAAGCTTGCCTCCCAACTATTGATTAGCCCTGCGTCCGTTATACAAAACACTCATGGGGGGCTAACTTATTTTGCGCCTGCGCATCAGGAAAGGCCTGATTTTCATTCCTTCAACTCATCGGCCCATTTTTGTTTAAGTGAGGACTTATTAAATGAGCTTTAGACTCGGGCTAGAGGCGCTCGTGGATGATCCAGATGCTCTCCAAACACTGAAAAAATCTTCGGTGGGCTTGGTCGCGCACCCTGCCTCGGTTAGCTCACGATGCGAGCACAGCATTGATCTCTTAATAAAAAAAGGCGCAAACATTACGCGCGCGTTTGGCCCCCAGCATGGAATGCGAGGAGACAAACAAGACAATATGATCGAATCAGACGATTACCATGATCAGGTGCACGGGATAGACGTTTTCAGTCTTTACGGTCGGTTCCGGTTCCCCTCGGAGGAAATGCTGCATGGGCTCGATATTGTACTTTTTGATTTGCAGGATATCGGATGCAGGATCTACACCTACATCACAACGCTTTTCTACTTTATCCAAGCCTGCGAGAAACAAGGTCTTGAGCTTTGGATTCTCGATCGGCCAAACCCTGCGGGTAGACCAATAGACGGAACTTTTCTAAGTGAAGGGAACGAGAGCTTCGTAGGCTGTGCTCCGCTACCAACCCGACATGGTTTGACGGTCGGTGAGCTCTCGCTTTGGTTCATAAAGTCGCTAAAAAGTGATGTTAAAATAAAGGTTGTAAAAATGGTGGACTACAGACCAGAACAAAAACCCGGACTTGGCTGGCCTACTTTGAGTCTGCCCTGGGTTAACCCTAGCCCGAACGCAGCGAGCTTAAATATGGCTAGATGTTTTTCTGGAACAGTTCTTTTGGAGGGGACCACTTTGAGCGAGGGCAGGGGAACATCTCGGCCCCTGGAAGTCTTAGGCGCCCCTGATTTACCAGTTTTAGACATGATCAGCTTAATGCGCGAAGAGGTGGGGCATTGGTTAAGAGGGGCTAAACTCAGGCCCTGTTTCTTTTCGCCTACCTCAAACAAACACAAAAATAAACTCTGCGCCGGACTTCAGATTCACACTGACGTCGAAACCTATGACCATCATGGATTTAAACCATATCGCTTGGTTTCGGGGCTCCTAAAGTCATACAGAAAACTCTTGCCTGAAGCAGATATTTGGCGCTACCACGAGTACGAGTATGAAAAAGATAGAATTCCCATCGATGTTATTGACGGAAGCGATCAACTGAGAAAATGGGTTGATAACTCACACGATACGTTTAGTGATCTCGCGAAAACTTTAGATGAACACGAAAAAGCTTGGGCGGCGGAAAGGAAAGAATTCCTCCTCTACAAATAAACCGGCCGACAAATTCATTTGCGTGTTAAAATCATTCTTTTTTGGCAAGAGCTTTTATGGATAGGAAATTTAAAATAGCAGTGTTACCCGGAGATGCCATTGGACCAGAGATAATGACCCAGGCCCTGCGGGCACTGGAAGTCATTGAAGACCTGGGCAGAGCGAAATTCGAAATTCTCTCAGCGGATTTCGGCGCCAGCGCATACTTCAAGCACGGAAGGGCATTCCCGGAGGAGACACAATCGATATGTGATCAAGCCGATGCTATTTTGAAAGGCCCCGTTGGATTATCTTATGAGGAATCGCAAAAAATCCCAGTCGAAGAGCAACCCGAGCGCGGAGCAATACTTCCGCTTCGAGCAAGGTACAACACTTTCGCCAATTATAGACCAATATTCCTGAGCGCGAAGATGGCACATTTTTCTCCCCTAAAGCCAGAGATAATTGGTGACGGCATCGATATACTTTTGATAAGAGAGCTCGTTGGCGGGCTTTACTTTGGAAAAAAAGAGCGAGGGCTTAACTCAGATGGAGAAAGATACGTAGTAGAAAACCTTGAATATAAAGAAAGCGAGATCCGACAAATACTAGTGGTCGCTTTCCAGCAGGCACAAAAAAGAAAAAAAATATTGCACAACATCCACAAAAGTAACGTTCTTATGTCTAGCGTGTTTTGGAACGAAATCTTAGAGGAAGTGCGTAAGGACTTCCCCGAGGTTAAAGTCGTCAACCTGCTCGTCGACGCTGCCGCAACGGCGCTTTGCCTCAATCCAAACCAATTCGACGTGATGGTTATGGAAAACATGTTCGGGGACATCCTCAGCGATCAAGGAGGCGGGATCTTGGGTTCATTGGGGCTCATGCCGTCCGCATGCGTAGGCCCAACCAAATCTTATTACGAGC
>CAJWLI010000105.1 GCA_913043075.1 uncultured Gammaproteobacteria bacterium | reverse complement strand
TTCCTCCTGCACACTATCTCAGAAAAATAAATAGAATTCATGTTTTTTTTTAAAATCCGTAATATCATGAAATATATACAATATTTCTAGTGCCCAAAATTTTTTCAAACTCGTTTCCCTTTTTTCTTTGTTTATTTATCAAAGGAGCATCGTAGGTGCTTTGGTTGTTAGCGTCTTCGGTATTCTTTCTAAATTCCAATTTTTTATTGCCTCTTCTAGTAGGTGCTGGTGATTTTCTGTTCTGGGTATAATCTGCCCTAAATCTGTCAGAGCAAGTCTTAATATTGGGACTGCTTTTTCGGGATCCACTTTTTTTGCGAAACTTTGCTTGCTTAATTTAAAATTGTTGGAGTCAACTATTACAGGTAAATGGCAGTATTTCGGTGGGCTTAAGCCTAGTTTTTTATAGATGTCTAATTGCCTTGGAGTAGAATCAAGGAGGTCTGAGCCACGTACTACGTGAGTAATTTTTTGGTTTAGGTCGTCCACGACAACCGCCAAGTGATAGGCAAATACCCCATCTTTTCTTTTTATTATGAAATCTCCTAAATCTTCTAATCCTTTCCATTGAAGATGACCAAAGACTGCATCTTTAAAGCTCAGTTCATCTTGAGAAATCATTAATCTTATCGCAGTGCTTTTGGTTTTATCTGCCCCATTTTTTCTACAATTCCCGCTGTATATTGGACGGCTTTCTTTTCTATTGCATGAGCACAAATATGTGCTATCCGCAAGTTGCTTTAGCGCTTCACTGTAGCCTAAAGTGCTGGAGCTCTGGAATAGGACTTCTTCGTCCCAGACTAGCCTGAATCCTTTGAGCTGTTTCTGAATTTCCAAACTCGCGTTTCTAGAGTTTCGAAAAAAATCTAAATCTTCTATTCTGAGCAGCCATTTACCATTGTTATGCTTAGCGTCAAGAAAGCTAGCCAGAGCGGTCACTAACGAACCGTAGTGAAGAGGTCCGCTGGGTGATGGAGCGAAACGTCCTACATAGTGTGAGGGCGAATTTGAATCGTCGCTAAAATCCCTAGCCGTGTATTTGTCGTTCTTTGATTTCGTCAAGAGTTTTGCAATCGATGCATTTGGTAGCTGTGGGCCTAGCTTCTAATCTCTTTATTCCGATTTCAATCCCACATGATTCGCAGTAACCGTAATCGTCTTGGTCAATAAGATCCATGGTGCTTTCAATTTTTCGAATTAGCTTCCTCTCTCTATCTCTGGTTTTTAGCTCTAGACTAAACTCTTCCTCTTGACTCGCTCGATCTGCAGGATCGGGATAATTTGCCATCTCATCTTTTAAGTTGCTAACGGTGCGGTCTACTTCCGTCATAAGTTGCATTTTCCACTCCGTTAAGATTTCTCGGAAGTGATCCTTATGAGCATTATTCATATAATCTTCATTTCGGTCAGATTTGTAAGGCGCAAGTTTTGACGTCTTGATCTCTGATCTGGGCCTTGGCGCTCTTTTCTTTAAGACTTCCGTTTCGTCTTGCGCAGCTTTTTTGCTTGCTCCAATTAGTTTCTTATCAGCCTTGACGACAGTTGCCCCTATTTTTGATCTAGCCTTTGATCTAGCCTTTGGTTTAGCCTTGGGCTTTGGTTTAGCCTTGGCCTTTGGTTTAGCCTTGGGCTTGGGCTTGGGCTTGGGCTTGGGCTTGGGCTTGGGCTTAGCCTTGGGCTTTAAGCTTTGAGTCTTAGATTTGTTTTTTGATGCCATATATTTTGACTAACTCTTTACTGTTCATAGATCGCCGCGAAAGATAACAGATAGGGAAGCTTTCGCCAAGGCATGGGTGGTGATTAAATAGATAAGACTATTCGACTGAATTTTAAAAAGGCGTAGATTTTTGATCAAAATATCAAACAGAGCAAAAAAAATTAAGGAATTCGGTGTCATGCGGCTTTTGAGCAGGGCCAGGGCTTTAGAGGATTCTGGGAAAAAAGTTATTCGCATGGAAATTGGCGAATCAGATTTTGGGTTGCCCCCGCCAATAGAGAAAAGTGCTATCGAGGCTATCCGAAATGGACACTCCGGTTACACAGAAGCCCAAGGATTATTGCCTCTCAGAGAGAATATTTGCCGGTTTTACCATGACTCATTTGGTGTCAGTGTTGATCCAGAAAGGATATTTATAACTACGGGCTCTTCCGGTGGATTGCTTTTGTTAACAGCCTTGCTTTTGAATAATGGTGGAGATCTCCTGCTGCCTGATCCAGGGTATCCCTGCAATGCGAATTTTGCTCTGGCGTTAAATGCGAACCCAGTTTTAGTCCCCGTTGATGCCAGAACAGGTTTTAAGCTTACTCCTGATCTCCTTCAAGAATGTTGGAGTTCTAACTCTCGAGGATTGTTGATAGGTTCCCCGGCCAATCCGACAGGGGCGGTATACTCAAATCAGGCGTTAAAGGAACTTTTCTTATTTATCGAAGCTAACTCTGGTTTTCTCTTGGTGGACGAGGTGTACCAAGGAATCACTTTCGATCCCTTAGATTGGTCTACCGCACTGAATGTGAGCTCTGAAATCTTTATAATTAATAGCTTTTCAAAGTTATTCGGCATGACTGGGTGGCGATTAGGTTGGCTTGTGGTGCCAGAAATTGCTTGTTCAGATTTGCTGAAATTATCGCAGAATTTCTTCATCTGTGCGCCCTCTATCGCTCAGCATGCAGCGCTTGCAGCCTTTAATGACGAAACGCAGGCCATTGTAAAAGGCCAAGCTGATACTTTGAGTAAAAGAAAAGACTTCTTAGTCCAAGCTCTTAGGGATATTGGTTTTCGTGTTGATGCTCCGCCGAGCGGTGCGTATTATGTTTACGCAAAACTCCCAGAAAACTCCATTCGATCTGAGGAGTTTTGTTGTAAACTTTTGGAAAAAGAATTCGTTTCAACAACTCCGGGCACTGACTTCGGAGAAAACAGCTCTCAAGATTTTGTCCGGTTCAGTTTTACACAAAATTTATCTGTTTTGAAAATAGCGTTAGAAAGGATAGCTCGATTTTTGGGGAACTCTACTGAGATTTAAGACAATAATCTTTTTGGCTTGAACATCATGCAATGTCAGCGGCTATCTTTTTGTCTAACGTTTCGATTATTTCTTTGGGCAGTCTTGCTCCCCAGCGACTGGCTATTTCGCTAGCGAAGATATTAGAAACTTGATTTGCCTTATCAAATCCATATCCCTTGCATATGTAATGCAGAAAAGCTCCGGCAAACGTGTCGCCAGCGCCTGTTGAGTCTTGCGCCTGAATCCTGGGGCTTTGACTCGAATATCCACACTTTCCATCGAATGCATAGGATCCATGCTTGCCAAGAGTTATTACAAAGCGAGGCACGATCTCCCTCATTTTTTTCTTGCAGCTCTCAAGATCGTTCTCACGCGTAAGCAGTTTTGCTTCACTCAAATTACAAAAAACAAGATCGATACCATTTTTCACTAGAGTCTCGAATTCTGACTTGAAGCCCTCCACTAATCCTGGGTCAGATAATGTAACAGCTATATTTGTACCAGATTTCTTTGCTGCCTCTTGCGCAGCCCTTGCGGCTTCAAAGCCAGAGGCATTGGAAACCAAATATCCTTCAATATAAGCATACTTAGATCTCTCGATAGCTTCGAAGTCTATATCCTCACTTGAGATATCTTCTGTTACTCCGAGATGGGTTGCCATAGTTCGGTCCGCGTCTTCTGTCACAAGAGTTAGACATGTACCAGTATTTCCGTGCGGTCTACTTTTGATCTGTTCCATATCGATTTTTGCTAGTCTAAGTTCTTCACAGAATAAATCTCCGAATAAATCTCCCGCTACCCTGAAGCTACAAAAAGTTTTGCTTCCAAGCATTGACGCCGTTACGAGAGTGTTTGCAGCTGATCCACCGCAGCTCTGTTTTATGTCTTTTGATTTTAGTTTTTTCGCGCTTAGAAGTTCTTCCTGTCTGGAAGCTGAGACTAGTGTCATAATCCCTTTTGGGAGATCAAAACTCTCAAGCTCCTCTAGAGCAATTCGGTACTCAATATCTACAAGAGCGTTCCCGATACCAAAAACGTCATACTTCTTCATTGTATTTTACTCCTTGCTAACTCTCTGAAAGGCCTCTTTCGCGGCATACAGTGTTGCGGAAATAATCTCGCTGTCGTGCTTGGTCGAAAGGAATCCGGCCTCAAAAGGCGATGGAGCTAAATAGACACCTCTTTGCAACATTTCTTTGAAAAAGTTTACAAAAAAAGTATTGTTCCCGGTTAAGACATCGCTATATGTTTCTACACGTTGGTTTTTTGTGAAAAATATCCCGAACATACTTCCTACTCGATTCGTCTGGAATGGGACGCCAATTTCGCTAGCCAAGGTCTCTAACCCTTCTGTTAATGTTGATGCACTTTTTTCTAATTTTTCGTAAACTCGTTCATCCTCCAACATTGACAAAGTTGCTAAGCCCGCATGCATTGTTATTGGGTTCCCTGAGAGTGTTCCAGCTTGATAGATGCCTCCCATCGGAGAAAGTTCCTGCATAAGCTCTCTTTTTCCCCCAAATCCTCCGACCGGAAGTCCACCGCCAAGTATTTTACCGAGCGTAGTTAAGTCCGGTTTAATGTCATAAAGCTGTTGAGCACCGCCGGGGGATACCCTGAACCCAGTCATTACCTCGTCAAAAATCAATACGCTCGCGTACTCGTCGCAAAGCAGACGAAGGGCTTCTAAGAAACCCTTAATTGGTGGCACACATCCCATATTTCCTGCTATTGGTTCAACAATTACCGCAGCTATTTCTTCTCCCTTTTGTTTGAATAATTCCCGAGCTTCTTCAATGTTGTTAAATTGCAAAACTACGGTTTTTTCTGCTAAGTCTTGGGGTACTCCCAAAGAGTCGGGTTCACCGAAGGTTAATGCGCCTGATCCCGCTTTGACCAGCAATGAATCTGCGTGACCATGATAGCAACCTTCAAATTTCACTATTAAATCTCGTTTTGTGAATCCCCGAGCGAGCCTGACCGCTGACATTGTAGCTTCTGTGCCGGAACTGACCATACGGATCAACTCCATGCTCGGGAAAAACTCCTTAACTTTCTTGGCAAGCAATGTTTCTATTTGAGTCGGAGCTCCATAGGAAAGGCCGGAATCGACCGCAGCCTTAACAGAGGAAATAACCGATTCATGGGCATGACCTAAAATCATAGGTCCCCAAGACCCGATATAGTCGATGAATTTGTTATCATCTTCATCGAAAAGAAACGCGCCTTTTGCCTTTTTTATAAAAAGAGGCTGCCCTCCGACTTTGGAGAATGATCTAACTGGTGAGTTTACGCCTCCTGGAAGCAACTGTTTAGCTTCTGAGAAAAGGCGCCTAGAATTTGACATAGTGTCGTCTCTTTTTGAAAAAGTGAATTCAAACATCGATTTCTAGCCGATTCAATTATCAAAATATGTATTTTCTTTACAAAGAACTTTTTTTCTTAGGGTATTCCAATTTATCAAACTTAAATATAATGTAGGATGCCCATTTAAAAAATTTCGGACTCATGGCGGCTGTAAAAGGTTCCAAACAATATGACATGGTCGTAGTTCCTCATCGGCCCTTAGTCAAAGTTTTAAAAGTGTTGTTTGCGCTTGGC
>CAJWLI010000104.1 GCA_913043075.1 uncultured Gammaproteobacteria bacterium | reverse complement strand
GTCCTTAAAAAATTTGAAATGGAGGCAGAAGATTCAAGTGATTTATTTGACCACCGATTTGAAATTGCGAGCCTAATTGAAGCCTGCCTATCTGCTGAAGATTTCTTGCAAGAATTTGAAAAACGTTTGCCAACACTGAGTTCTAATGATTGGATGTCAGGAGCTAAAGATAATTACTTCGGAGGTTCTCCCACCACGGCTAGAATTTTTCAAGAACAAATGTTGAGGGGCAAAGACAAAAACTTAGCAGATCTATTCCGAATGGAACTAATTATTGCTTATCATTGTTCGCGTGACTCTGATTTTGTTGAAGGAGTTAGAGCATTATTGATTGACAAAGATCGCAATCCTAGGTGGAGATTTTCCTCTTCTTCTGAGGTGCCGAAAGAATATATTGAGAAGTTTTTTGAATCGCCCTGGGGAGATTCCCATCCTTTAAAGGATTTGGAAAAATTTATTCGGTAGATTAAATCGGCCGGGCAAGGACCCTTTTGTTTTCTTGATTTATAACTTCTATTGGCTGACCGGATGTATTTTTCAGGACAGCTAAAGTTTTTTTTCTTCCTTGGCTTATCAAGACTCCGTCTTTGAGTCCAACTATTGGTTCGTTTATCAGATGCAGTCTCTTTTTGAGTTTTCCCCGAAAATGCATCCTGGCAATTATCTCCTGCCCTAAATAACATCCTTTCTCAAAATCCAACGCATCAATTTCATGGTAGTTAAGCGATTGGGGCAAAAACACTTGACTATTTTCAGAGCTAATCCAAGAATGCGATAGATCGATTTCGAGGTCAGTCCAGTCTCTTAGACACATTTCTTCATTCGATTGCTTCTCGTTGAGCCAAAGTTCTTTTCGATTGCCCAGGTCGATCTCAAAACCGCTTTCAAGAGACTTTACATGCATAAAGCTGCTCTCTGCGACATCAACTCCAAGACAAAACAACTCATCAGAAATATCTCTAATTTCTGCCCTTGAAAATACAATATACTTTGTTAGAAATTTAATGGTTGTCTCTAAAAGATCCTTTGACATTCGTAATATGAGTTTTCCTTTTATTTCCAGGAGCAAGAAACTCGTGATGACTCTACCCTGGATATCGCAGATTGCTCCTATTTGAGCTTTCTCGGGGGTCAAAGTCTCTAAGTTGCAGGTTGTGTAGCCTTGTAAAAATTTTTTCGAATCTTTGCCTGAAAGTTCCAGGAATCCGAAATGATTTAATATTAACGAATTGGTCACTAATAACTCCCTTTAATCTTTAAAAAAATTTCTTTATCGATTAAGTATACTCGTCCCTTTATTCAGGAGAATTTTATAATGAATGATCTAGATTATCGGAAATTACTCTGGAGGGCTAGGAGAGGAATGTGGGAGCTCGACCAATTACTAGTTCCATATTGCGAGGAGGTGATCCCGGGTCTTTCGACTGACTCTCAGGACTCGTTTGCTAGACTTTTACAAGAAGAAGATGCGGATCTCTTAAATTGGTTTTCTTTAGAGAGCTCGCCGGAGGACAACGAGTTGAAGAGCGCGATACAAGCAATATTAAGCTGGAAACGGAATTCACAAAGCATCAATTGAAAGAAGACGGTGTTAATATTGAGTTACGTAATTCTTCCGATTGATTCGGGTAGTCGAGAGTAAAATGTAAGCCCCTACTTTCTTGCCTTTGAAGGGCGCACCGAACCATAAGGTCCGCTACGCATGCCAAATTCCTGAGCTCTAAGAAGTCGCTAGATATTCGATAGTTCGAGTAGTGGTCCTCTATTTCCTGCTGCAGAACCTTGATTCTTCGGCGGGCTCGTTGAAGCCTTTTGTCCGTTCTGACAATCCCTACATAGTCCCACATCAGGGCTCGAAGTTCTCTCCAATTATGACTAACAGTAATTTCCTCATCTGAGCTTACCACCTGGGTGTCGTCCCATAATGGTATTCGATATTTCTCAGGAAGAACTCTTGGATTGTTTTCGATGTGCTCTGCAGCAGACTTTGCAAAGACCATACACTCGAGAAGGGAATTGCTTGCCATCCTGTTTGCGCCATGCAATCCCGAAAAGCTCGACTCTCCAATAGCATATAGACCTGGAAGATCTGTCTTCCCATTTTTATCTATTACAACTCCACCGCATGTATAATGAGCCGCCGGCACTATCGGCATCGGTTCCGTTGTAATATTAATGCCGAGCTCTAAACAACGAGAAAATATGTTTGGAAAATGTTTCCTCACAAATTTTTCGCCTTTGTGGCTTATATCTAGGAAAACGGAATTACACCCTAGCTTCTTCATCTCATGGTCAATTGCCCTTGCCACAATATCTCTAGGCGCCAGCTCTTTCCGTTCGTCGTATTTATGCATAAAGCGCTCTCCATTTGGTAACAAGAGGTGCGCTCCTTCCCCTCTTAAGGATTCAGATATCAGAAAAGATTTGGCGTTAGGGTGGAAAAGGCATGTAGGATGAAACTGATTGAATTCTAGATTTCCCACCCTGCAGCCAGCTCGCCAGCACATGGCTATCCCGTCGCCCGATGCGGTGTCCGGGTTGCTGGTATATTGGTAAACCTTTGACGCTCCACCCGACGCAATCACGACGTACTTAGCTTTGAAGATCTCAACTTTTTTTGTTTTCAAATTAAGTGCATATGCACCAATGCAATCCTTTCCTCGCAATCCAAGTGAATCTTTGGTCACAAGATCAACCGCAACGTATTTGGGGAACAACCTAACATTGTTTCTTGATTTTAGATGTTCACTCAAAGTTAGGGCAATTTCTTTTCCTGTTGCATCTGCTGCGTGAATTACCCTTCGATGAGAATGTCCTCCTTCTTTGGTGAGGTGGAAGGCTGTGCTGCCATCTCTTTCTACTTTTTTGTCAAAGTTTACGCCTAGTTCGACAAGCCAGTTAATGATCTTAGTGCTTTGTTTAACAGTGAATGCAACTATCTCGGGATTACAAAGTCCAGCTCCAACGTCTAACGTATCTGCTACATGGGAAGATACGGAATCGTACTCACCCAAAACCGCTGCGACCCCTCCTTGAGCATAGTATGTGGAGCCTTCCATTGGCTTATCTTTGCACAGCATGGAAACGCTAAATTTTCTGTTTAGGTGAAGGGCAAGCGTCATTCCGGCTGCACCGCTGCCGATTACCAAGACATCGCTTTCGTTCACAAACTGGTTCATGATGGCTTTTATCTAATAAAAAGATAAGGTTACACGGATTTTTTGATTTTGACAGAGCATATCGTTTAGACAAATTTTTGGATTTTTTAAGAAGTTTGGAACTAATTCAGTTATTTGAGATCTAAGAACCGTAAATGTAGGAAAGTTTTGATTAAATCAGAAATAAATGACCACAGGCTTGTGAAACGTGTTCTAAACGGCGACAAGAAGTCTTTTGATTTGCTAGTTCTCAAGTATCAGCAAAGAGTGAGCGCTGTCTTGGGTAGATATAACCTAAGTCGCGAAGAAGTAATGGATATAACTCAGGAAACTTTCATAAAGGCTTACAGGTCCATGGAAAAGTTTCGTGGAGACAGCAAGTTTTATACTTGGTTATACAGAATTGCAATAAACACTGCGAAGAATCATTTGATATCTAAGTCGAGACGGCCTCCAGATGTCGATATTGATGTTTATGAAATTACATCTCTCCTTAAGAGCACAAATGGTCCAGAAAGCGAATTTGAAGGGGAAAGGCTGAGCGAGGTTGTTGAAACCGCTATTTCAAAACTCCCTCAAGATTTAAAGTCTGCGATAATCATGAGGGAGTATGAGGGAATGAGCTATGAAGACATATCTGCAATTATGGAATGTCCGGTCGGAACCGTGCGAAGTAGAATATTTCGAGCAAGGGAATCAATTGATAAGGAAGTAAAAAACATAACTTGAAGTGGGTTTACGAATAAAGGGAAGATTTAGTGAAAAATACAACAAAAGAACAACTTTCAGCCTTTCTGGACGGAGAAACAAACGAAATAGAGGAACATTCATTGTCTCGGTCGTTATCTCAGGGAGATTCTTTGATTAAAGCTTGGATTTCTTACTTGAAAATTCGTCGTGCCACGGGCATGCAGGACCCTCTTAGTTCAGAAAACCACATTAAACTGTACAAAGAAATTAGCAAGGCTATAAAATCGGACGAAAGGCACTTTAATAGTGCGAAGAGATCAAATAGGGCAAGATTTGCCTTCGCAGGATACGGGATAGCTGCTTCAGTGGTGTTTGCTCTCGGGGTTCTTCTTGTTCTTCCGCAAAAAGACGAGTCTTTAGTGAAACACGAGCCGGCTGTTATCCAGAATGACAGCTACGCCAGAATTGAAGAGGCTGCTGATCAATCTGATCTACTCGTTAATGCACCTGAATTATTCGAGTTAGACCAACAAAAAAGAGATCGTTTGAGGTCTTATTTAAACGAGCATGATCGAATGGTAGAAATGGAAAGCGACAGTAAGTTAGCAAACTTCAAAGAGGTGGAAAGAAATTGATGGGTATTCGTGTGAAAGCTTTTTTCTCTTTACTTTTTCTGCTTGGTTTTCCGCAAGCTGAAGCAGCAACAAAGTCGGAGAAAACGCCTATTTCTTGGATCGGAGACATGGCTTATGCTTCTCGGGAATCAAACTTTGACGTGACGTATACCTACCTAAAAGGAATTTCAATGCACACCGTGCGCGCAATTCATATGAAGGTAAATGGGGAAGAGAGAGAGCGCCGGTTCAATTTAAGTGGAGGGAATAGAGAACTATATCGAGAGGGGAAGACAGTGAGCTGTGTTCACTCACAATTTCAATCAAAGGAAAATATCACGCTGGAACGCTGCGTCGCATCAGGGCCATTTTCCTCAGCGTTTCCTGAGAGAATAATGAAAGCTCGAAACCTTTATAATTTTTCTCTTCTACCAAAAAGCAGAATCATCGACAGAACTGCGATTCAAATGTCAATATCTCCTAAATTTGACGACAGGTATGGTTACATAGTCTGGATTGATGAAAAGTCGGGACTGCTGCTAAAATCTGTCCTCACCGATAGAGGTCGAGCAAGGGAGGTTTTTCAAATAGTTAGGCTAAAATTGGGAGATCAGGTTGATAAAGCAGACCTAGAGTCAAGAATTCAGAAAGACGGCTACGTTCGTCGCCTTTATTCGGAACCAAGATCGAAAAAAAGTAAGCCGATTGTGACAGTTAATTGGTTACCCAGCGGGTTTAAATCCGTTAGGCGTCAGGGTAATCGACTTCATTTCACTGATGGTCTTGCTAATGTTTCAGTCTTCGTTAATCCACGCAACTCTGATTTGCTGCCTGATTTGGCTACCAGTTCGGGCGGTACCGTTCTGTTGACAATGAAACTCAAACAGCGTGAGCAGCAAATAACCGTTGTCGGCAATGTCCCAATGAAAACGGCAAGAAGGGTCGCAGAATCTGTTGAACCAGTTGTTTATTAAGGGCGTATATTAAGTTTTCAGAAAGCGGTTTTGTGCCGATAGGCAAAAAATGGTAAGCATTAGGAGCCAGTAGCAAAGTGAATAATTTGATATTTAGAACGACGGCAACGAAATGGAGACTCATCCTAGGCGTTTGTTTTTTATCTTTATCGGTCCAGAGTGTCGCTGAATTCCCCAATTTTACAAGTTTAGCG
>CAJWLI010000103.1 GCA_913043075.1 uncultured Gammaproteobacteria bacterium | reverse complement strand
TGGTTCTTTCGGACCGCGGGGAGATTGATCTTTATGCCCCGGTGTGTCGTTATTGGCCCGAGTTTGCCTCTAACGGTAAAGAACGTATAGAGGTCAGGCATTTGCTCTCGCATACGGCAGGTTTGCCCGGTTTAGACAAGGTGATTCGGGAAGACGATTTATATGACCGGGAAAAGATTGTCTCTCTTCTAGAGCAACAAAGACCCTGGTGGGAACCTGGGACGGTGAGCGGCTATCACGCAATAACTCAAGGATACCTCGTCGGAGAGGTAGTTCGCAGAGTGACGGGACGCACTCTCGGCCAGTTTTTCTCGGAGGAGATCGCTGAACCTTTGTCAGCAGATTTTTACATCGGCACTCCCAAGGAACACTTCCCAAGAATTGGCAACCTAATTGCAGATTTTGAGACTCCACAATTTGACGATGTTGAGCCTGGCTCAATACAAGAAAAAACATTCAAGAGCCCTCTAGTGACAACTTCTGCTTCGAGGACAGACGAGTGGAGGTTAGCAGAAATTCCTGCCGCTAACGGTCACGGCAATGCGAGGTCAGTGGTAAAAGCTCAAACTCCGCTTGCAAACCAAGGAAGTGGATTCGGTGTCGACCTCCTGTCACCAGACGGAGCCGCTAGAATTTTTGATGAACAGAGTAATGGAGAGGACCTTGTCCTCCGGATTCCTGTTAAGTTTGGGATGGGGTACGGCTTGAATAGTTCGGTGGGCGGTCTCGGTCCCAACACCCGAGTTGCCTATTGGGGCGGCTGGGGCGGCTCGTTAGTCGTGTTGGATCAGGATTCACATCTTTGCATGTCCTACGTAATGAATAAGATGAACTCTGGTACCACTCTAGGCGACTTAAGAGGCATTCAGTTAGTCCTAGCAGCGTATAGTTGCATTAAATAACTGCTAGATGAAATGGGATACGAGATGGAATTTGCAGATAAATTATCAGTGCTTTTACCTGGGATCATTATTGGTGTGATCTTGTTTCAGACTGTTGTGGTCGCGCCCACTGTTTTCAAATCTCTTGGGGCGGAGCTTGCTGGCCCTTTTTTAAGAGCCATTTTCCCAAGACTTTTTCTCTTTGTAGCGCTTTGTGGTTTTGCGTCTTGCATTGAGAGATTTTTCTCAAATCATGAGCTAAGTTTTGGCCTTCTCTCTGCTCTCGTAACCGTGATTTTTATGTTGATTTGTTTTTTTTTAGTGCCCATGACAAACAAAGCAAAAGATAATAAAAATGATGGACTTTTTCGTGGATTACATTCGCTGAGTGTAGCGTTAACTTTGGTCGTGTTGGTCGTAAATTTGCTTGCTGTCTTTATATAGCGGGATCTTTCTGTTTCTTTCGCAAGCTTTTTAAGTCATGGTGCTGTAATTGAGAGAACACAAGGGCTGATTTTTTTGGTCTAACAAGAAAAATAAAAAAGGTCTTCAAATGAAAAACATAACTTTGCTGTTTATCCTGATTGTTTGGAGTGGACACGCCTCATCAAACTCGATGACTATTTATTGTGAAAGGCTCATCGATGTGGTCAAAGGCGAGATATTGTACCGCCAGGAAATAGAGATAGCTGGTGAGCGAATCTTCGAGGTGCGCCCAAGACCTGAAAACGATCTTGAGCATACAGCTCAAAGCACGATCGAACTAAACGAGCACACCTGCATGCCTGGGTTAATGGATATGCATGTCCACATAATTACTGAAACCAATCCCGATCGATTTGTGGACAGGTTTAGATTGGAACCCGCTGACTTTGCTTATAGTTCCATCAAATACTCCAAGCGGACGCTGGAAGCCGGTTTTACTTTAGTCAGGGATCTTGGAAGTTCCGACAACTTGGCCATCTCTCTCCGAAATGCGATTGAGCGTGGCGACGTGGTTGGGCCCAGAATTTTAGCGGCTGGGAAGAGTTTGGCGACGACGGGTGGGCACGCAGATCCGACTAATGGTCTGAAGAAAAAATTCGCACGAGACCCTGGACCAAAGCAGGGTGTTGTAAATGGTCCTACAGACGCGAGAAAGGGCGTGCGCCAGAGATATAAAGAAGGGGCTGACCTGATCAAAATTACGGCGACAGGGGGGGTGCTTAGTCAGGCAAAGAGCGGCCAGAACGCCCAGTTTTCTGAAGACGAGCTTGAAGCGATTGTCTCAACAGCAAAAGATTATGGGTTCAAAATAGCTGCGCACGCGCACGGAGACGCCGGAATGAGAAGGGCGGTGATTGCCGGTGTCAGCTCTATTGAGCACGGCACCTTGATGTCTCGGGAGACGATGCGTCTAATGAAAAAGTACGGCACCTACTACGTTCCCACAATAATCGCCGGTAAATTCGTAGCCGAAAAAGCGAAAGAAAAAGGGTTTTTCTCGGAGCTCGTCCGTCCAAAGGCACTCGCTATTGGCCCTAAGATACAGGACACTTTTGCTCGGGCCTATAAGGAAGGCGTCAAAATTGCGTTTGGAACCGACAGCGGGGTGTCGCCACATGGTCAGAATTGGAAAGAATTTGAATACATGGTCGAGGCAGGCATGCCTGCGATGGAAGCGATTCAATCTGCGACTATCATTGCTTCGGACTTAGCTGGGAACACCGACGAATTGGGCTCTATCGAGAAAGGCAAGCTCGCCGACATCATCGCGGTCGAGGGTAATCCACTGGAGAACATATCAATGATGGAACAGGTCCAGTTTGTGATGAAGGGTGGAACCGTCTACAAGAACTGATCCAAACAGCAACCTCACTGGCTGCTGTTTGGATTTTTTCTCAGTTTTTATCTGAACGAAACTATTCTTCGAAGCCTGCGACCGCCTTTATTTCGAGATAATCGGCGAAGCCGTGCGCGCCCCATTCTCGTCCGTTTCCGGATTTCTTGTATCCCCCAAAAGGAAGGTTTGGGGTTTGTCCTGCGCCGTTGAGGTTTATGTTTCCTGCGCGAAGTTTCGATGCGATCTTCCGTGCTTTATCCAAATCTGAGCTTTGCACGTAAGCCGCTAATCCATACTCTGTGTCGTTCGCGATCTGAATGGCTTCTTCTTCAGAGTCATAGGGAATCATCGTAAGTACTGGTCCGAAAATCTCTTCTCGGGAGATCGTCATATCATTGTTCGCCTCCGAAAAAACCGTTGGCCTAACATAAAAACCCTGATTTAAACCGTCGGGTCTGCCTGGTCCGCCTGTAACCAATTTAGCTCCTTCTGAGATGCCTTTCTCAATCAGCCCCTGAATTTTCTCGAACTGAACCTCTGACACGACCGGGCCCATGGTGGTCCCTTCGGCTTTTGGATCACCCACCACGACCTTTTTCGAGACTTCTGCGGCAATCTCTTCTGCCTCAGCCAGCTTCGCTGATGGGACTAGCATTCTGCTAGGAGCGTTGCAGCTTTGACCGCTGTTGTTATACATGTGCATGACGCCGCCTTTGACTGCTTTTTCTAGGTCTGCGTCTTCTAAGATAATGTTCGGAGACTTTCCGCCTAGCTCTTGGCTGATGCGCTTCACGGTGGGCGCCGCATTCTGAGCGACCAGGGTGCCTGCTCGCGTTGACCCGGTGAACGAGACCATGTCTATTCCTGGGTGCTTTGAAAGTGCGGTGCCTACACCTGGGCCGTCTCCATTGATCATGTTAAAGACGCCGTCGGGCAGTCCTGCCTCGTCAATGATTTTTGTGAAGATATAAGCCGACAGGGGCGCTACTTCCGAGGGCTTGAGTATCATGGTGCAGCCCACTGCTAGCGCGGGTGCGACCTTGCAAGTGATCTGGTTAAGTGGCCAGTTCCAGGGAGTGATCATAGCGCAAACGCCAATTGGTTCTTTGAAAACCTTGTGGGGGCTCATGCTCTCTTCAAAGTCAAACGTTTTAAGTACTTTAGCCGCCTCTATTATGTGCCCGATTCCGGCTCCCGCCTGCGCCTGAACCGAGAGCTTAGAGGGCGCCCCCATCTCTTCAGTCACAGCATCCGCCAAGTCGTTGTGGTATTTCTTGTAGGTATCAATCACTGAATCAAGAATATCTAGCCGCTCGCTTTTAGTGGTAACGGAGAAGGTCTTGAAGGCTGCCGATGCTGCTTCGACTGCTTTATTCACGTCGGCCTCGTTACCCAGAGAAATATGTGCGCAGACTTCTTCGTTTGCGGGGTTGATGACCTCAATAGTCTTTTTCTCTGTTGGGTCAACCCAACTGCCGTTAATGTAAAATTGGGTGTATTCTTTCGTCATCTGTTGCACCTTTTTTTGTAGATTTTGTCACGTTATCAGAGAAGCTTTTTCCGTCAAATCTGAGCCACTTATTTTTTCAAAAAGACCGAAAATGCACAGTTTATTTACAGTAAAATCGAGGCTGCAGTATAGCTGTTTTTTGCTCGCGATTGCTTTGAAAATTAAGCTTTTTGTTCCTCAACAAGAATCAGGGACTCTTTATTTTTTGATGCGGTGACTCGGTTCATGTGGGATACTCGGAGAGTAGTTTTTGAAGTATTAGGTGCTTACCCGTGCTTTAAAAAACTTCCTGAGTTCAAGGACACGTAGCTTAGTTCTCTTAGTTGTGAGTTGAACGCCATGGCCAACATTAAAAAAGATGGATCATATTCATCTAGGCACCGCGGCGCCTATACGCCTCTTCATCCGGCTCCGTTCGAGTTGTCTAGGGGTAAAATCGAGATGATGAAGCAGTGCGAGGCTTGCTTTTGGCTGGAAAAAAAAGCGGGGGTAAAGCCGATAGGCATGCCCGGTTTTAACTTAAACACTAATACCGACACGCTTCTTAAAAGAGATCTCGACCAGTTCCGCGGTAAGGGTCCCCACCCTATTATGCAGGCTCATGGCTACGGTGATTTGCGTCCCTTCGATCACGCGGACCTAAAAAAATGGGAGTCCTCAACTCAGTTCGGGGCGAGTCCGAAGAACTTTAACACGGTGCACGAAGAGACCAATATTTTGTTCGGTGGCGGGTTGGACGATGTATGGGAGAGCACGACCACCGGCGAGCTCCACGTCGTTGACTACAAAAGCACGGCACAGCTTTCCAACCAACCTAAGCCCTTGGACAGGGAGTTCCTCGAGGATTTTTGGAAGATCAGTTACAAGCGCCAGATGGAGATGTACCAATGGATTCTTCGTCGAAAGGGATTTCAGGTCTCAGACATTGGCTACTTCCTTTATGTTGATGGCCAGCACCTTGGGTACAACGGCATGATAGATGAAGATCCATCGACGGCGACCATGAAGTTCAAAACTGCGATTATTGAATATCAAGGCAATGACGATTGGGTCGAAGCGGCAATTTATAGAGCGAAAGAGATATTACAGTTTGAAACGCCGCCAGATCACTCTTGGCGTTGTGACGTGGGAAGGTTTTTAAAAGAGACCAACTCGGTTTCCTCAACTTAAAAAGGCAGCAATCATTTGTCGAGTAATATTCACAGGCTGTTACTGGAGAGAAATCGCCAAAACAAATCAACCCATGAGCTGATTAAGCTTAACGGAATGATCTCAATAAGGGCAAAACGATCAAAAGATCTGGTCGCACATTTAGCGAAAGTGGTGGCGGGGCAGCAGCTCTCAACGAAAGCAGCAGACAGTATCTGGAAGAAAATCGAAACCCTATTAGAAGAAAATAATTGTTCGATTGAGGAATTGTTTTT
>CAJWLI010000102.1 GCA_913043075.1 uncultured Gammaproteobacteria bacterium | reverse complement strand
AATCGATAGCCCCGGGTTTCGCTATGCGAAAGCGAATGTCGATAGGTTGTTTCGATTAACTTTGTGCTTAATACTGGTAAAACCAAATAAAAAGAGATGACTCCAGTGTCGCGACATCGAATTTTCTTTCTTTTCAAGTTTCTTGCTCTTTCTGCCTTTTTATCAAGTTGTGGTTCTGGCAACAACCAATCAAGCGCTCCCTCCGACCAATCGGCGCAGGCAGAGGTAGTAAATGAAGACGAGTCTTCATCTTTTTTTTGGGAGGTTGTAGATCCCGATGAAGCGGGTTTTGATTCTCAGGCGCTAGAGGATGCCTATGAATATGCTTTTGATGAGAGGTTCAATACGCAATCTCTCTTGGTGGTAAGAGGCGGCAAGATCGTTGCTGAACGTTACGCGGGAATTTCTCAAGCGAACATTGATGGGCTGCTAGAGGTGTTTTCAGAGGTAAGAGGCTGGGGTTCGTCTCTATCTAGAGAGGATTGGCAAGAACGGTATGGCCTGAGAGATCAGTTTAGCCTAGCAACGAGTTGGTCCACAGCAAAATCGGTGGCGTCCACGCTCATAGGAATAGCGATCGCTGAGGATTTTATAGAATCAGTTGATCAACCCGCCTCTGATTTTCTGCCCGAGTGGTTAGGGACCGATAAAGAGGGGCGGGTGTCTATTAGAGATATCCTTGCCATGAAATCAGGCCTTCAGTGCCCGGATGGTCCAAATGGTGGGGACATCTACAATGAAGAAAATCAGTTAGATGTTGCAGTTAAAAGAGCGCTAGAATCGTCAATCACCGCAGAAGGCGAAAAGAAGGATTCTGCCTGGGTTTATTGTAACGCTGATTCTATGTTGCTTGGAGAGATTATAGAAAATGCAACCGGCTATACGGCTTACGAATTCGGAGACCGTTTTCTTTTTGCCCCTTTAGGGATGAAGGTCGATTGGTGGCGGGATAAAGCAAATAACTATTTAACTTATTGTTGCATTGATGCGACCTCCCGAGATTTTGCAAGATTTGGACTGCTTTGGCTATCTAGAGGCGTTTGGGAAGGAAGGAGTCTCTTCACAGAAACATTTCTCGATGCAGCCCTACGCCAATCAGACATAGCCTTTGAGCGAGACAACCTTGGCTATGGTTTCCAGTGGTACATCCAATCACTGTTTAACGATGATAATGAAACTATTCGAGAGCTAAGCTTTGGAACGAAAGGTTTTCATATGAACAACATCTGGTTGTTTCCCGATTTAGATCTTATGATAGTGAGAAATAGTTTGTATGACCGCGTTCTGGATGCGATTGATGATACTGTTCGGACCGGAGATCTTGAGTTGCTTTTCCAGGGTGAGGACTTGGATGTGAATGTGCACGCGACGCTTGCGCCATACAACGCTATGCTTATAAGAGGACGATTTTATCCGTACAACGCAGCCGATGGCGTCAAAAGCCTTTCCGAGGATAAACTTATATCAGACATCATAAAGTCAATCAGGTAAATCTTTTAATTTTCTCTTATTGAGAATCCTTAATTGTTTTAGAGCACAGAAGGAGTCATGGTTATATTTAGCCGATCCATCTTATCCCTGATGGTTGCGGTTTCCTCAAAAATTTTTGATAGGTGTCGAATAACTTGATATGTTTTCTATTTGGTTCAGAAGAGGGACACTTTTGATCAAAAAACAGGCGGTTGTATGGTAGATGAAGAACACAAAAAAATAGTTGGGAACCTGCTTCCTGAATTAGAAAGCGAGGAGATTAGCCAGTTGCTTGGCTACTCAGAATTCAGGAACAAGGCGCCAGGCCATATCCTGATCAACCAAGGGACAAAAGACCAAAACCTCTACCTAGTGTTGAGCGGTGATTTAGCTATCTTCCAAAAAATACGGCTTGATTACGGACAGATTGTTTTTAGGACCGGGGCCTTCCCTGGCCCCGCGATGGTAGGAGAGGTAAATCTGCTGCTTCAGAATGAGCGTACCGCCACTGTTCTTGGCGTTTCTGAAGTCAATTTGTATATTCTTTTTGAAGAAAAATACAAGGAAATGGAAGTGAATGATCCTCAGTTAACCATTAAATTGATGAGAGCAGCAGCCAAACGGATGAACGGATACAGCGAAGATTTTCGAAAACGAATGTATCGAGGTATCCTTGATGGGGCGGAAAACCATGCTCAGGCGTTGCAAAGATTCCAAAAGTGGTTTGGTGCTTGGAGAGAGTGCCCAGACGCGCTCGCCGCTAAATTATTTCCCGATTATGAGGGAGAAAACATCTCCTTTGGTAAAGGGTAAATCAAGTTTTGAGTTTAATAAAAGAACCTTTTTTTAGGCTTCTTCCTTACCCTAAAAAAACAGTGGATCTTCTTGCCCGTCTTGTTCTCACGGCCCTATTTTTCCCTATCCCTGTAGCAATGAGCAGTGTGACTGAGTGTTTTCCGAAATGCAGCGTCGACGAGCGAAAGCGTGCGGTAGAGCATCTTCAGATTGAATTGAACACAATCGAGCCAAGAGTCAATTCACTAGAAAAAAGTCTTAACGGCTTACGAAATGAGCTGTCTGTAGCCAAATTCAATCTGCGACGATCCCAAACTGGTGTAAAGATTACTTCGACCAAAAGCGATACCCTTCAATCAAATATCGTCTTGGAGAATCCTGGTGCTAGGCAAAAAATCCGAGAGCTGCAGGAAGAAATTGAGGAGAAAGAAAACGAATTATTTTCTTTTAAGTCTGAGGTGTCTCTTTACCGAAGTGAACTCGATGCTTTTATAAATTTAACCCCAATCACTAACAACCCGCCCTTGCTTAGAACCATTAAGAACCCCGATATGTCTTCCGCAGAAACCCAAGGGTTAACAATGGGCGAAGACGCCTACTATGACGACGAAGACAATTTAAAATTCTTAATAGGCGATTATTATGCTCTCTTGGTTGGTATATCAGAGTATCAGGATTTAGGAATTAATGACCTTGTTCAGCCAGCGATTGATGTAAAGGATTTCAAGAAAATTTTGAGACGAGATTATAACTTCCTCGAAAAGAACACTTTCATTTTGACTGACCCTACCAGAGAAGAATTGCTTAATCACTTAGATATGTTGTCGGGATTGGTAAACGCAAACGATTCCTTACTTATATTTTATGCGGGTCACGGTTTTTGGGACGAAAAGTTTGAACAAGGGTACTGGCTGCCAAGTGACGCGAAGCCTAACGCGAAAGCTTCGTGGGTCAGTAATGCTACTATTCGAGATTACATGAAGGGTATTGGAACCAAGCACACGCTGTTAATATCCGATGCCTGTTTTAGCGGAGGTTTATTTAGAACACGCTCCGCTTTTAATGAGGAAGCTAAACTTACCGACGTCTTGTTCCAGTTAACCAGTCGAAAAGCGATCACCAGCGGAACTCTAACTGAAGTGCCGGATAATAGTGTCTTTCTTAAGTACTTGCTTAAGCAGCTGGAAGTAAATCCCAACCAATACTTAACCTCGTCCGAGCTGTTTAATCGGTTCCGACTAGCAGTTCTCAATAACAGTATGCTTGATCAAGTACCTCAGCATGGAGTTGTTCAAGGATCTGGTGACGAGGGGGGCGATTTCATATTTAAAAAGAACATAAACCTCAAATAGAACGATTTATGGCAGCCGACAACCCATGGGCGCAAGTAAAGATATATTCGTCTTCCTTTCTCTTTGTCTTTTTCTTTGCTGCCATAGCTTCAGTAGGCTCTGCAAAAGCTCCGGATATTTATTCTAGTCTTTTGCTTCCTAACTGGGCGCCGAATCCATCTTTATTTGGTCCCGTTTGGGCCTGTCTCTATTTTTCGATAGCTATTTCACTCGGAATATTTAGAGGCAGGTCAAATTGGAGGATGCATCCTTTGATTGCCACGCTCTTTGTGGCCCAACTATTTCTGAACGCTGCGTGGTCTTGGTTTTTTTTCTTTGACGAGAATGTCTTACTGGCTCTTTGGGATATCACGATTTTAAATGTGCTGGTGTTTCTTCTGCTCTTGCTTCTTTTTAACCGAGGATTCAAATTCTGCGCATTTTTAATGGTGCCCTATTTTTGCTGGATATTTTTTGCATGTTTGCTCACTCACTCAATTTGGCTAAATAATCCAGTTGTTTTAGAAGGGGTTTAATCACCTAAACGTCGACCGTAGCTAGATCGAGTCTATTTTAACATCCATAGGCATCGTTTAATTTCGTTTCGTCGGCGAGGCCGTGCGCGGCCGTCTCAAACATTCTGATTTGCATTCACGTGCAGGCTTCGTTTGCGTTTGACCTTTCTCCGTCGGTGCTCAAGGAAACGATCTCACCATCTTTGGTCACGCATTCTAGATTATTTCTGATGTCACACCCCAAGATAGCAAGGACAAAGACTATCAAAAGAGTATTGCTCAAATTTTCCATTAAATTTTCTCTAGCTTAGCTAACCGTTGCATGTCTCTTTGAACTTAAAGCAGACTACTTTCGTTAAAAGATTTTACCGACGCTCCTGCATTTCTTATCAGAGAATGTCTTTTAGACTGCGAAGAAAAAATGATACAAAATCACGAAAACCTTTGCTGTGATTAATTCCATAGTCTTTGAGTAAAAAACAATTAATCCTTCAGAAAGGTGCTATATTAAAGTCGACAATTGAAGAAGTATTGGTGCTGATAAGGAAGCGTACGCTTATATGAAGCAACCTCAAAAAAATCCATCAGGAATAGAACCCAAATTATTGCCTGATGCAGAACAAACAGAAATGCCCCTAAGCAACTACTCGGTATTGCTTCCTAGCCCCTCTTTTCTTTTGCAAGGTCAATATGAACAAGTTGGCTTTGATCTCGTAATTACTAATCCTTCCGGTCAAGCGTTCGTTGTAGAGGATTACTTTTCTTTTTCTATTCCCCCTAACCTTATGGTTTCCGGAGGTGCTGGTTATACCCCAGAAGTGGTTTTAGCAAAGTTGCACCTTTCCAGAAACACGCAATTCGCTGGGCCTGGAGACGGTATCGGGAGTGGGGAGCAGATAGGAGAGGTTTCTCTTGTCGTGGGTAAGGTCATTGCGAAACGAGCGGGAGAAGATGGAGTTATTGAAGAGGTGCAGCTTTCTCGGGGAGATAAAGTCTTTCAGGGCGATGAGCTTGTTACCGGACCAAATGGATTTATTAAACTTAAGCTTCTAGATGGAACGAGATTTAATCTTGGTCAAGATGCTAACGCGATTTTGACAGATTTTTCGTTTGATGAGGTTGCTCAGACAGGGAATTTTGGAGCGTTTGTTAATCAAGGCGGGTTTAAATATAAAAGCGGAAAAATTGGGGAATTTGGTGGCCTTGATAGAAACCACTCAGAAATTTCAACACCGACTGCGATCATCGGTATTCGAGGGAGCGAGCTAGATGGGAATGTAGATTCTCAGGGTAATACTACTGTAGTGCACAGGTCCGGTATTTTATCAGTCACTGATATCAATGGGGAAAATGAAGTTGTGTTGGATACTCCTGGCAACACGTCTGTAGTGACCTTTTCCGGAGTTGGAAGATATGAGGCCCCAACACCTGAACAGCAAGCGGCTTTAAACGAGAGTCTACCGCCTCCAGACACCGCCGCAGAAGCAGAAGCAGAGGCGGAAGAAGAAGCAGAGGCGGAAGAAGAAGCAGAGGCGGAAGAA
>CAJWLI010000101.1 GCA_913043075.1 uncultured Gammaproteobacteria bacterium | reverse complement strand
CATCAATATTTTTTCTCGAGAGACGATCTCCATTTGGAAGCCTAAGAGCTACCACTCTTGAACCCTTAGCTCTCGCTGGTGCACCAAAAACATTGAATTCAGATTTTAAGAGCAGATCGCCTATATCTACCAACTCAAGGCCAAATCGCAAATCGGGCCTATCAGTTCCATAGCGAAAAAGTGCCTCATCATAATCCAAAACCGGAATCTCGCCCAAATCAACTTCAATCGAATCGACAAAAAGCTTTCGAATAAGATTCTCAGCGATTCTCATAACATCTTCTTGTTTTACGAAACTCATCTCTATATCTAACTGTGTGAACTCAGGTTGACGATCCGCTCGAAGGTCCTCATCTCTGAAACACCTTGCTATCTGATAGTAACGATCAATCCCAGAGATCATCAAAAGCTGCTTAAACAACTGAGGGGACTGAGGAAGAGCATAAAAAGTTCGCGGGTTTACTCTACTTGGGACGAGGTAATCGCGAGCGCCCTCCGGCGTTGCCTTCGTAAGAATCGGTGTCTCCACATCCACAAAACCTTCCGCGTCCATAAAGTTTCTTATTAGATGAGTAATCCGCGATCGCAATCGAAGCTTAGATTGCATCTCAGGACGCCTAAGATCTAAAGCTCGATTTCTGAGGCGAACATCCTCTCCAGCACTGGAATATTCGTCCAACTGAAATGGAGGAGTTTCTGCTGAGTTTAGAATTTTTAGATCACTGCCAAGGATTTCAATGAAACCCGTTTCCATGTTCTCATTAACCGCTTCGTCATCTCTGCTGCGAACCCGCCCAATTATCTGAACCACGAATTCATTCCTACAAGTATCTGCCACTGAAAAAGCCATCTCTGCATCCGGATCGTAGACGATCTGCACAATGCCGGAATAATCTCTCAAATCTAAAAAAATGACCCCTCCATGATCGCGACGTCTATGCACCCAGCCGCACAGACTGATTTCTTCGCCAACGTTTACTTCTCTAAGACTGCCACACAAATAACTGCGCATATATCTTCCTTAAAATATCTCTATTTAGCTATTTCTTTTCGGTAGCAGCCGAAGAAGTATTCTTCTTCTCTGGAGCTCCACTGTTACTTGCTTCTCCAGAAGTTTTTGCAGTGCCTTCAATTTTTTCTGAGCCGCCGCTTTTTTTGTCTGTTGAACCAGTTACGTTTTTTTTGTCCCCTGTCTTAAAATCTGTTTCATACCAACCCCCCCCTTTTAACCGGAAAGCTGCTGCTGATACCAATTTTTTTAGAGATTGATTGCCACACTGAGGGCAAGTTTTTAGGGGCTCATCAGAAATCTTTTGTAATTTTTCTAGTTTGTGTCCGCATTGCTCACACTGATACTCATAAATGGGCATATTCTAATTTCCGAGAAAACTAATTAATTCCTTTAACTCGTATTATATAAATAAAACAGAAGTCTAGCGAGCTACCTGATTAATTAACGTTATTTTTTGATTCTAGGAAAACAAATTGTTAGTCGTGTAGACTGGACCTGTCTTCTATTTTACGTGAAAAAGAGAAATGAGAGCGAAAAAATTCCCGCTTAATACTTTAAAAGAGACCCCGTCAGAGGCAGAAATCGTGAGTCATCGTCTGATGATTAGAGCCGGATTGATAAAAAAAACGGCATCCGGCATATACTCTTGGATGCCGCTAGGACTTCGGGTTCTCAGGAAGATCGAAGCAATAATCAGAGAGGAGATGAATAGTTCGGGAGCGCTCGAAGTATTATTGCCAGCTATTCAGCCCTCAGAATTATGGAAAGAATCTGGCAGATGGAATCAGTATGACGAAGGATTGTTACTAAAGATTAAAGATAGGCACGAAAGAGACTTTTGTTTTGGCCCAACTCATGAAGAGGTAATCACGGACCTAGCAAGGAGTGAATTGAGAAGTCATCGCCAGCTGCCAGTTAATTTCTATCAAATCCAGACTAAGTTTAGAGATGAAACTAGGCCTAGATTTGGGGTTCTGAGAGCCCGCGAATTTATTATGAAAGATGCCTACTCATTTCATATCAACAAGAGATCTTTAGAAGAAACTTATTGGAAGATGCATTCAACGTATTCAACTATCCTAAATAGAATGGAACTGGAATTTAGGCCAGTTGAGGCGGACAGTGGCAGTATTGGTGGATCAGCATCGACGGAATTCCATGTGCTAGCAGAGTCTGGCGAAGATTTAATAGCTTTCTCGAGCGAATCCGATTACGCAGCGAATATCGAGCTAGCCGAAGCTGTGAGCCCAAACATAGAAGCAGATAAAGTTTTGCAGGTTGAGAAAGTTGCAACACCGAAAAAAAGAAGCATTGAAGAAATATCTGAGTTTCTTAACGTCGCAATTGAGAAAACCGTAAAAACAATCCTAGTAAAAGGTGTTACTTCAAAACTGGTGGGTCTCGTCCTGCGAGGAGACCACCGATTGAGTTCTGTCAAAGCAGAAAAAATCAGCGAAGTCGCAGCGCCATTAACATTGGCAAGCGAATCTGAAATAAGAGATCAAATTAATTGCGGTCCTGGATCGATTGGTCCCACTCAAACTGAAATACCTGTCTATGTAGACAGAAGCGCTTCAAGCATAAAAAACTTTATCGCAGGGGCGAACGAAGACGATTACCATTTAAAAAATTTAAATTGGGACAGGGACATAAATATATCCGCGATTGTTGATATAAGAGAAGTGAAAGAAGGAGATCCAAGCCCAGATGGTAAGGGAGAAATACGGCTTAAACGCGGAATAGAAGTGGGCCATATTTTTCAACTGGGAGACAAATACTCAAAATCTCTTAAGGCAACTGTGCTTGACGAAAAGGGAGCGAGCGTACCTCTAGAAATGGGTTGCTATGGAATGGGTGTAACTCGACTAGCTGGAGCAATAATCGAACAGAACTATGATGAATCGGGGATAATATGGCCGAATAGCGTTGCTCCATTCGAGCTAGTCATAATTCCCATAAACGCCGGCAAATCTAAAGTTGTCCATGATAAAGCGGAAGATGTATACGCGACTTTTTTGAAAAATGGCTGTGACGTAATAATAGATGATCGAGAAGATGTTCGCCCAGGAGCTAAGTTTAATGAGTGGGAGCTTATAGGTGTCCCGCACAGGATAGTAGTTGGCGAAAAAAGCCTCGCAAAAAACAAGATAGAATACAGAGCACGTAATCTTTTGGACACACTTGAAATTTCAGTAGAAGACGCCTTGAAAATAATTCTTTAGTTCTCTTCTATGATAGAAAGAAGAGATTCCTTTGTTTGTGGTCCGACCAAAGTAGCTAACATTTCTCTGTTTGGACTGAAAACTAAGGTAGTCGGCAAAACCTCCGGTGTTTTTATGCCGAAATCACTAGAGGGATCTCTCCTATACGTGGGGAAGCCAATGTTCATCAGTTTAGCTTGCTCTGACATAACGTCGAGCTCGGGCTGATCAAAATTCACACCAAAGACAGCCACATTTTCATAATCATCATGAAGAGCCTGTAATTCTGGAATCTCATGCTTACAGGGCGCACACCAAATCGCCCAATAATTTACAATCTGAAAACGCCCTTCTAAATCAGAATACCTGTATCCATTACCCTCTAAATCGTAAAAATCAAATTCGCTTTTCTGGCACGAGGAAATGAGGAGAATAAACGCAAAGATCAAAATACTTCTGAAACTAATATTCATTTTCTATTCTTCTCGCTGACGAAAGTTTCTTGAAAAAGTAATTAATGTACGATTTTTCCCTGCATCGAGTCATAGCTGGGACTATCTTGATCATACTCGCTAGTCTCTGGATCATCGTTACCGGATCTAACTTCATAACGACGCGTGGCAACTTCACCATCCAATATCGCAGGAAGTTGACCTAAAAAAATTTTCATGTGGTCTGTCTCCCAATGACTCTCCAGCGCTTCGACTGAGCTCCATTCCTGAAACAGAAGAACTAGATTAGGGTTAGACAATCCGACATAAAATTCATAGGTAATGCAACCAGACTCTAGTCGACTGAATCTTGCCATGTCCTGCATTTTCTTTATTGCTTCTTCCCTACCTTTAGATTTTATTGGGAAAGAGCCGTGTATAATTATCATTTAGATCCGTATTTAAAAAAGCCCCAAACGGAGTTGGATTATAAGAGTTCGAGAATATTCAAGGCAAGACGAAAGTATTTCTTTTAATCTCGGTAAACTGAAAAAGGTGCCCAGGCTTGAGCTATTGGCATGAGCTCAACCTGGTTAACGTTGACGTGAGCGGGCATCGAGCAAATCCAAAAAACAGTCTCCGCTATGTCTTCCGCGCTGAGCGGGTTCATTGAGTGGTAAACCGCTTTTGCCTTGTCTTGATCCCCCTCAAATCTGATCAGCGAAAATTCTGTTTCGCTCATCCCTGGCTCCACGAGGGAAACTCTTATATTTTTTCCAGAGAGATCACTCCTTAAATTTCTCGAAAATTGCTGAACGAAGGCTTTGGTGCTCCCATAAACGTTCCCACCAGGATATGGCCAGGAGCCTGCGACTGAACCAATATTGATGATTTGTCCATGCCCTCGCTGAATCATGCCCGGAAGTACAGCCTTCGTTAAATAAATTACTCCTTTAATATTGGTGTCCACCATAATTTCCCAATCTTTAAGAGAAGCATCCTCCGCGGGACCCAAACCTAAAGCTAAACCCGCGTTATTTACTAAAACATCTATACTTCTAAACTCTTCAGGCAGACCTAATAACGCGTTTTCTACTTCCTCATTATCGCGGACATCTGCACATATAAAGTGACATTTATTCTCTCCGCCCAATTGGTGAGCAAGATCAATCAATTTTTCTCTTCTGCGAGCAAGGAGTACTAAACGGTGTCCCCCCGAAGAAAATTTTCGAGCCGTAGCCTCTCCAAAGCCTGAGGAAGCGCCTGTAATAAAGATAGTTTTCATTGGGATTTTTAAACCATTAGTTTCTCGCCCTAAAGATTTGTATCTGCATGTAGGGCAATTATTATGATTGCGATACTACCTCGCTATCTATTAAATCTGCAATTTTCTCTGCATTGAAACCGGCAGATTCGAGTATCGACACGGAATCTTCACCGGCTATCCTAGATCCGTTTCGGATGCTAGCTCTTGACTTAGAAAATCTAGGAGCAGGAGCAGGCTGAAGAACACCATCCAATTCAGTGAAGGACTCGCGAAAAATATTATGTGGGTGAGTGTTGACCTCCCCTAGCTCCAAAACTGGACCAAAGCATACGTCAGTCCCCTCCATTATTTGACACCACTCATCCCGAGTTTTTGTCTTGAATACCGTCTCAAGTTCACGTCGAAGTCCTTCCCACTTTGTGACATTCATTTGATCTGAAAACCTCTCTACATCGACCCCTGTTTTCTCGAGAAGAAGAGCATAAAACTGAGGCTCTATCGAACCGAGGCTTATGTACTTTCCGTCTGATGTCTCGTAGGTCCCATAAAAATGAGCACCCCCGTCTAAAAGGTTTGTTCCGCGATTAGCTCTGAAAGCTCCAGATGCTCTCATACTAAAAAACATAGACATTAAAGAGGCAGCGCCATCTACCATGGCTGCATCAACCACTTGACCTCTGCCAGACGATTTTGCTTCGAGAAGTGCGCAAACCATCCCGAAGGCAAGATACAAAGCACCACCCCCAAAG
>CAJWLI010000100.1 GCA_913043075.1 uncultured Gammaproteobacteria bacterium | reverse complement strand
ATCCATTGATTAATCTGAGTTTTTTCAATTACAAGCGGCATGCGGTCATGGATTGTTTGGATGTTTTCGATGGCTTCTGTAGTAACGATAGCGAACCTTGGTTTTTCTTGGTCTTGGTTGTATATCGCTGCGAAGAGAAGCAATTCTCCTTCGCGGTGAAAAAAGAAGGGGGCTTTGCCTGAATCAATTGTTCCCCATTCGTACCAGCCATCGGCTAAAACTAAGCATCTCCGAGCAGAACGAAACCTAGGCTTCTGATTTAGGGTTTCTCTTCTCGCGTTAATTATATTTAGTCTCGACTTTCCCCATGCTGGAGAGTATCCCCAAGACATCAAACTTAATTCTTTCGTAAGCACCAAAGTTTCACTTGAGGGAGCTATGTTAAAATTGGGAAGAACCTCAAATTTTAAATTAAATTGTGATTTAACTTCTTTGATGTTTCTGAGGGTAAAACGGCCACACATCTTTTACTGATGTTCTTTTGTGGGAAACGTTTCCTCCCACATTTGGTAATGACTTTTTTTCATCCCCAGTGAAAAGTAAGTTGCCTGTGCGCTCTTATTGTATTGCTCGACGTAAAGCCTTACACCACAAACATTTGGCTCCTTTTTTGCGCGCATTTTTACGGCCTCATACAATTTAGAGAAAACCCCTTTTCGTCTAAATGCTTCCTTTACGTAAACGCTTTGTATCCACCAAAATAGGCCGTTACGCCAGTCTGACCATTCGTAGGTTATTGCCAGCGAGGCGACTGCTTTTTGATTCAGGTTCTCGGCGATCAAGTAAAAACCGTGACGATCATTGTCAAGAAACCCCTTTATTCCTTTCTCAAGGACTTGACCATCAAGCCTCTTACCCTCTGTCTCTAAGGCCATATTCTGATTAAACAATTTTAGTATAGCCACATCGGGGTACTCCGCTTTTCTTACATTTAGGTGAAACTTCGACATCGATATACCCCCTCACTTCCTCAACTTATTTTTTATCCTTGCGGCGATTTCGACGGCTCTTTCCTTTAACCTTTTTGTTTCGATAGTAAGTATCTCCTGATTTTTCATTAAAATCCTGCCGTCAACGACAACAGTTGTGACGTCTTGTTCGTCTGAAACGTAAACCAGATGCGAAACAATATCAAAAGTAGGGACGTAGTGAACGTCTTCGGTGGAGACCTGAATAATATCAGCTCGCTTCCCTGCTTTGATGGATCCTAGCTCTTCAGATAAACCAATAGCGGTCGCTCCTTCTATTGTTGCCATCGCAAGAACTTGCCGTGCAGGAAGAACCGCAGGGTCCATGTTTTCAATTTTTTGCAATAGAGCTGCTAGTCTCATCTCCTCCCACATGTCTAGATCATTGTTGCTTGCGGCTCCATCTGTACCTAAGCCAATATTTATTCCCGCATCAAGCATTTTGATGATCGGAGCAATTCCTGCCCCGGTCTTCATGTTTGAAGTCGGATTGTAAATGACGCCGACATTCCTCTTTTTGAGTATTCGTATCTCCTCATCGGACGGCCATACCATGTGAGCTGCAATGGTCGGGCCCTTTAAAAATCCTATTGACTCAAAAACTTTGACACTGGTGTCGTTATACTTAGTTTTCGCGTGTTGGTTTTCAAAAATTGACTCTGCCATATGAATGCTTAAACCTACTCCTAGCCTTGCGGCCAGATTACGAGTTTGTTTCAATTGCTCTAGATCCAAAGTGTAGTTGGAATGTGGCCCGAGGATCGGCATGATTCTCTGATTTTTGTTTTTCCACTTTTTTATAAACGCTTCGCCCTTTAGAAGAGAATCTCGGGCATCAGTTGCATCGGGGCTTGCTTGATCAATTACCGTTGCGGAAACAAGCGCTCGCAAACCACATGAATCTACAACACGAGAAATAATCTCAGGGAAATAATACATGTCAACAAACGTAGTAGTACCTCCTCGAATCATTTCCCAGCAGGCGAGTTCAGTTCCTAATTTAACAAATTCTTTATCTACGAAGGCTACTTCTGCTGGAAAGATATAATTATTCAGCCATTCAAAAAGAGGATAGTCGTCGGCGATTCCCCTGAATAAAGTCATAGCTGCGTGAGAGTGGCCATTAATTAGTCCTGGCATTACGACTCGGTTCTCTCCCGTTAAAAGAATTTCTGGTTCATATAGCTTTTTTATATTTTCAGCTTTCCCAACGGCAACGATAACGCCTTGGTGGATAGCCACGGCTCCTTTTTGGATAATGCCTGTGCTTTTTTCCATTGTTACAAGATGATCTCCTTCGATAAGCAGATCAATTTGCCGAATCTTGTTTGGAGCCACCTCGGAGTCTGCAAAACAGAAGCTTGAGATCAGGAAAATCTTTATTGTCATCAGGAAAAAGCGAATGTTCATTTCTGAGTCTCTTTTTTAATGTCGAATAATTCTTTGAAGTCGCTAATATATCACTAGGCTTTCAAACTCGCTCTTAATCAAGCTTATGTCGGGGAGATTGTTATGTAGTTAGAATTGTAATTGAAAAATCATTTTATGCGAGACATGCTGTTACTTAATGCATTCGCCATTTTTCGAAGCATGCAAAACTGTGATTACAAAAATAGATCAAGGGCTTGTTCTTGATTGCCGTCTCCACAGGGGGTTGTTTTGGATAGAGATTATGATGTTTTAGTTATTGGATCCGGAGCAGCCGGTTTATCTGCTGCAATTTCTGCTGCTGATTCTGGAGCAACAGTTCTCATTTGCGAAAGCGAGCAAGTGGTTGGAGGATCTTCCCGTCTTAGCGGAGGGCACTTTTATGCCGCAGGAACGTCAGTGCAAGAAAAGGTAGGAACTTACGATGACACCCCAGACGACATGTACGAACATTACATGACATTGAATCAGTGGATGGTCGATCCTAGGGTAGTTAGAAAGTATTGCGACCTAAGTGGTCCAACATTTGAGTGGCTCATGAATCTTGGAGTTGAGTTTCTTCCAGAGGGTGTCTATCCCTCTGGTGTCAGTTCCATTCCTAGGGGTCATCAGCCGACAGGGGGCGGCCAAGAAGTTATAAATATTCTTGAGGGCCATCGAAGCCATAAAGGGATTGATATTGTTCTCGATGCTAGGGTTACCGAATTGATAGTAGATTCGGAGAATCGGATACAAGGAGTATCAATTGGTAAAGACAAGGCCTTTTGTGGCGCTGTAGTCATTGCTACTGGTGGCTTTGGAGCGAATGAAAAACTGTTGCAATCTCATTATCCAAAGTCCCAAGTTGTGGGGGATTGGAGCTGGTACATTGGTGCAAAAGGTGCTCGTGGTGACGGCTTGTTGCTAGGCGAGGCAGTAGGAGGATCTATAGACGGCCGCGACAGAGGATTGCTGCTGGTAACCCCCGGGTTTAGCCAAGACCTAGAAGTTTTATTCCCTTCATGGTTGATTTTAGTGAACAAAGAAGGGAGGAGATTCGCTAGTGAGTCCTCTCCTTACACTGTCTTGGGCGGACTCATTGAATCACAGGGCGGGAGTGCTTATGCCATTTTTGATGAAACAGCTAGGATAAACGCCAAACCTAATAGCTCCTCTCAAGCTTATTGGGTTTCAGATGTTCTAGAGAAAAAAGCTGAAGAGGGCTTTATTAAAAGAGCGAATAACATAGAGACGCTCGCAAAAGATATAGGATTAGAGCCGAAAGCGTTAAGAGGGACAATTGAGAATTACAATAAGGACGCGGATCTTGGAAGAGACTCACATTTTTTTAAAGAAGGAGCATTAACGAAAATAACAACTCCGCCATTTTACGGAGTAGAGGTGAAACCAGCCATTATCTGTTGGACCGGAGCAGGCCTAAGGATTGACGAAAAGGCAAATGTAATAGACAAAGCGGAAAAGCCTATTCCCGGATTATTCGCTGCAGGAGAAACGGTAGGCAACCTGCATGGTGATCGATATGTCGGTGGGGGTGGATCTTTTGGTCCTGCAATTGTCTTCGGAAAAATAGCTGGTGAACAAGCGGCATCCTTTGCTACCTCAAGAAATGATTAATTATCCTGAGAAAAAGATCAGCTCTATATAATCTGCGCCATTGATCTAATCAAGATCCTGATTCAGAAAAGTCCGTTAGGCGAACTTGGCCCGTTAAATCTTTTTATTCTGGAAATGATAAATTTCATTCCTTAATCGGAACTTTTAGAGATTTTACGAGTCAAAAAGGTAACGTTCAATTTTCTAGGAGTCGATGTGTTATTTGAAGTTTTCGATGAAACGAAAAGAGCTTCTGTTTTAAGGATTGAGAGGTCCTCTCGAGCAAGAAGAAGAAGAAGAGAAGTGCGGGCGGTAAAAAGCGAGATCACAGAAAGGCATTTTTCTAACATGAGGCAGTTGCGCCAAAAGTACAAGAAGATAAGAGCAAGACATCACGATTATATATAGTTGTAGATTTTTTCCTGGCGAAAGATAAGTTTTAATTGCTCGCTGGCTCTAGCCTATCTTTTTTAATCTGTGATAGGCTTCAAAAGATTTATTTTTAGGTTCGGTACCCTATATGAGCTACGTCAGGCTTTTTCATGCAATCGATACGTCCCTATCTGACCTGAGAGAAGTGCAGTCAAGTATTCAGAAGATTAAAGGACTCGAACATGAGTTAGAAACGCTTACAAAAGCGATCGATCGTATTGATGACAAAATAAACGAAATTAACTCAAAAAAGTATTACCAGGATAAAAAAGCGTTTATCGGACTTGATGAGCCGATTTTGTGGAGCAAATTAGATGACTAATATCGACCTAAATATTTCTGCTGAGGCTTCTCTCAAGCATCTTTTGGGTCAATGAAAAAATCGTTTTCTTCCGATTCCAGAAGTGAGTCGGAGCTCCAAGGAAACAGTTCATAATCCGCCTGATAAAAATCTACAAACGAATATTTGATTACATCAAAATATGGAGAGAAGTCGAAGTCGCTTGGAGTGCAGAGCTTTGGGTTACGACGAAATAGTTGCGGTATCCCAGCTTCAGAGTGTTTTACTAGCGGTAAGATTGGATAGCCGGCTGAAGCGAAAGACTCAGCTATCATGGTAGAACACACGGTTTTGGTAGAGCGGCTACCATTTTTTTTGAAAAGGCTAGAAGCCCACTTCTTTGGCAGTATGTACCATGGCAAAAGAAATCGCGCCAAATCAAAAATCTGCCGGAGATTGTAATCTTTCCCAATCTGCTCAGCGGCATGGCGAATTACTTTAGGCATATCTCTGAAGGATAACTTTGACGGCCGACATATTCGCATATGTTCGTCCCGGTAAGTGTCTAGGCTTCTGATTATAGTGCCTTGCCCTATGACGCTCTCGATGATAAGTTGATCGTCAGGTTCCCCCATATATTTATCGGAGACTATCTTGCGGACCGTTTGATCTTGTATATCGTATGTTCTTCCAATGTAGAGGCAGGCATGGGTCCACGCGCTATTGGTAAGAAATCTTATTCCTTCACTAATCCGGGTTCTACCCTCTACTAAAATTACATCGCAAGGCTTGACCTCATGGGTCATGCTATCAAAGTCCGAGAAAATCTGTCTTTTCCGGTGCCCCCCAATTTGCGGTTGCCTGCTCAATTTTTAATGGCTCGGTGGATGCCTATCTGATCAACAATATAAGTTGCTAGCGTGCCTTTTGCATCGCTTCCCGCCTTCGCGGCGTGTCTATTCAAGTTTAGGTAATTCATTTCAAACCCTTTATCTTTAAATTTTAAAACGGAACTTTTTTTTATGGATAGTTCGAGAATTAACCAAGAA
>CAJWLI010000099.1 GCA_913043075.1 uncultured Gammaproteobacteria bacterium | reverse complement strand
TCGAAGCTGGGGGTTACCCTGCGGACCTAAATAGACTGTCTGGTTTTTTGAGAGATCTTAGTCAGTTAAGGGTTCTGGAGAGAAAAACAAAGAAAGAGAAAAATCACGCTCGCCTGGGTGTCTCAGACAGCTTGGACCCGCCTGCGAGACTTCTTAAAATAGAGCCTGGTGATTTTGCTTTTATAATCGGTACAAATGCAGGAGAGAGTGGCTCTTTTGTGAGAGTTAAAGGTAATCCCCAAGTCTATCTGACAGAAAATATCTTTGACTTCGAGGCAAGGCCGGATTCTTGGATTGATCCAGTAATTATCGATGTAGACCCAGATAAGGTGCAGAGAATCGACATAACTAGCTCCAAAGGACGGCCCTTATCTGTTTTTCGAGATGGGGATTCGGCCGAGTTTGTCTTATCTGAACAACCCGCTAATGCTAAGCTTCGGTACGAGACTATCTTAGATGGCATGGCTAGGATGTTGGTAAACCTAAGATTAGTTGGAGTAGAGAAGCGAACTGAAGTCGTTCTAGAAGATGCAACTGAAACTAGGTTTCTCCTAGACTCAGGAGAAGCGCTCATAATAAAAACGCAAAGGATTGATGGTAGGCATTTCCTGCGCTTAGCGTCAGATGAAAAGAAACGTGATTGGCTATACGAAATTAGCGAATCAAGCTTCCAAGATTTAAATAAGGAGATGGAGGATTTGCTACTTTCTGAGGGAGACACTAATTAGAAAGATCGAGTCAGATTACAAATATTTAAAGCTCGAAACATTAGGACACATAGCCAGAGTGATTTTTAGCCGACCCGATCAGTTAAATGCACTGAGCTTAGAGATGATGTTGGAGGTAGAGAACTTGTCGAGAGATTTCTTAAACTCTGAGGATATTCGAGTCGTCATATTCTCTGGTCAAGGAAAGCATTTTTGTGTCGGTATGGATCTGAAAGACGATAGTGTTCTGTCGACAAATTTGGTTAAGCGAAGACGGGAAGTAGGTCTCGGCGGGCGAATGATTAGAGCAATCTCAGAGATAAATCAGATCACCATCGCCTCGATTCATGGCGCGGCACTTGGTGGCGGAGCCTGTATAGCCAGCGCTTGTGATTTCAGGATAGCTTCTGAAGACTCGTTCTGTGGGTATCCGGAAATAAATTTGGGTATGAATCTGCAATGGTTGTCTTTGCCTTTGTGCGTCCGACTGATTGGCCCGGCACGAGCAAAACGAATGGTGATGTTAGGAAATCATGAAGATGCAGAAACACTATTCCGCTGGGGCTTTCTCGACAAGGTGGTTCCGTTCGACGATCTCGAGAGTGCTTCTTTTGAGTATGCAGAAGGCTATGCAAACCAAGCCCCAGCTGCTGTGCAAATGATCAAAAAAAGTATTAACGCTCTGAGCAATCAAAACGATAGCGCAATTATGCATATGGACGCGGATCAGTTCCTCTTAACTTCAGCTACTGAGGACAGGAGAGAAGGTTTGAAAGCTTTTTTTGAGAATCGTGATCCTAAGTTCACCGGTGACTGAAAGATATCTCAATACTTCTTAAGTGGTCTCGTCAAGGATGGCAACGATTTGTTCTTCATTGACTGACTCTCCTTCGTCTGGGAGTATCTCAAGAACTTTACCGTCGCAGGGCGACTCTACAGGGATCTCCATTTTCATTGATTCGAGAATGAGAAGTGTGTCTCCCTCGCTAACTTTCGCTCCAGTTTCTGTAACGATTTTCCATACCCTTCCGGTCACTTCGCTTTCAACTTCAATTCGAGCCATGGTGTTTTGCTGCGCGTGGTTTTACCCTAAAATTATCACGATTATTAAAACGATGCATGGAAATTTAACAGTATGTCAATTGGGGTGTTCTTAGCTCTTGGATCCAACTTGGGAGATTCTGCAGCTATTCTAAGATTAGCGTCAAATGAGCTATCCGTCTTTTCAAAAACAGAGCTTATTGCGTCTTCAATCTGGAAATCATCCCCTGAGGGTTTCACCAGTGAGGTCCCAGAATTTTTTAATGCAGTAATTTATATCACTGTAGAAATGCCACCAGAGGTTTTGTTGGACGAGGTTTTGTTGCTTGAGAAAAAGTTAGGGCGGATGAGGGGAAAGAAAACCAAAAAATATTCGTCCAGATTGATTGATATCGATATAATAGACTACGGAGGTTTAATCTATAAATCCGACAAGTTAACCCTGCCTCACCCGCGGGCGCGCTATAGACAATTTGTATTGCGCCCGCTGATTGAAATAAAGCCTGACTTCTGTTTTCCTGACTCCTCGGATTCGTTAAATCAACTTGTTGTTAACGCAGAACCTAACAGGATGGAGTCTATTAGTCAGTTGATCCCTTTGGGTTGAAGGCGGGCAGAGGAAAAGTCGAAACATTGCTCCCCGCTTTTGCTTCGGTAATGCTCCCAACACCTTCCTTTGCTACTTCATCTATTCTGGTAATTGAATGCATAGGGATGTAGCTTCGGCTTACCCCTTCAAATTCGGCCTTTAGCTTCTCTTCACTAGGATCCACAAGCATGCCCGAACGCTCGCCGAAAAGGAGCTCTTCTATCTCAATGAATCCGTAGAGATCTGACTGATAGATGTGTCGGGCGTATACCTCATATATTTGCCCCTGATTGAAAAAACTAACTTTGTAAATTGGTGTTTTAGACATAAAAAGACTACCTCTTGCGTATGCGCAGTTTTATTTTTCCTGAGGCTGTTGTCAACTAATCCTAGCCTATCAAATGAAAAATTAGGTTATTATCAGATTATAAGAAGATATAATTTCGGTTTTTCTATGGGAGCAGTTTGTGGCTAAGGTTTTTATCAAGACCCACGGTTGTCAGATGAATGAGTATGATTCTTCCAGAATGATAGACATGCTTAAAGAGAGTCAGGGTTTTGAGCGAACAGAAATCGAATCCGAGGCGGATCTTTTATTGCTTAACACATGTTCGATTCGCGAAAAAGCTCAGGAAAAAGTATTTCACCAGTTAGGCAGGTGGAGCAAAATAAAATCGTTACGACCTGACGTGAAAATAGGTGTTGGGGGTTGCGTAGCAAGCCAAGAGGGGTCTCAAATCTCTAAGAGAGCTCCCTATGTCGACGTGATATTCGGTCCACAAACGTTGCATCGTCTCCCAAATCTAATAAAAGATGCAGAGATTAGCGGACAACCTCAAGTTGACGTAAGTTTTCCAGAAATAGAGAAATTTGACCGATTGCCCGAGCCCCGAGCCGATGGTCCCACAGCATTTGTTTCGATAATGGAAGGCTGCAGTAAATATTGTAGCTTTTGCGTGGTGCCCTATACTCGAGGGGAAGAGATAAGTAGGTCTGTGATAGACGTCCTGCGAGAGATTAAATCTTTGTCGAAAAAAGGGGTAAAGGAAATAAACCTCCTGGGACAGAACGTAAATGCGTATAGAGGCACATTGCCTTCGGATCAAGGAATAGCGGTGCTATCTGTATTGATTGGTTTGATAGCTGAAATCGAGGGCATTGAAAGAATTAGGTTTACGACTTCACATCCTAACGAGTTTGGCGATGATTTGATCGACACCTACGGAGAAACCCCCAAACTAGTGAGTCATCTGCATCTGCCTGTTCAGAGTGGCTCAGACAGAATTCTCTCGAAGATGAGACGCGGCTACACAGCTTTGGAATATAAATCTAGGATCCGCAAGCTGCGGAGAATCCGTCCCGACATAAGTATATCAAGTGATTTTATTATCGGATTCCCAGGGGAGACAGATGAAGACTTTCTTGCGACCATGAAATTGATTGAAGAAGTGAAATTTGATAATTCTTTTAGTTTTATTTTCAGTGCCCGACCTGGAACGCCGGCTGCAGAAATTGAAGATCGGACTCCCCAGTATGTAAAAAAAAGGCGTCTTACCGCGCTTCAGGAGCTGATTCGGGAAAATACGAAGGAGATCAGCCTAGGTATGGTTGGCAAAAAGCACCGCGTTTTGGTTACTGGACCTTCGAAGAAGGACCCTGGCCAGTTTCAAGGACGAACCGAAAATAATCGAGTCGTGAATTTTAGAAGCTCTCGTCTGGATATTGTAGGAGAAATACTCGATATCGAAGTTTTCGAGGCTCTTCCTAATTCGCTGCGAGGGATCCTGCTTGATTAGCCTTTCTTTGCGGAAGCTCTCGGTATATGCTGCTCCTCCGTTTGATTTAAATTAATAGTTTTGCAAAGTATCTTTTCTCATCAGGTAGTTCTAGAACCAGACGACAGTATTCAGTTAGCAACCCTCTGCGGTCCTTTCGACGCCCATCTGAAGCAGATTGAGACCCGTCTTGGAATCACGATACAAAATCGTGGTAATCGGTTCCATATTTCTGGAGAAGAAACACTTGCGAACGCTGCAGGAAAGCTTCTGTCTCAACTTTACCGAGAAGTGCGAGATGGAACTGCGGTTACCGCTGAGCTGGTTCATTTGTTCTTGCAAGAGTCTGGAATAGAAGACCTTCTTAAGTCCGCGCCTGAAGATGTGGCAATTATCGAAACAAGAAAAAAAAGTATTAAGGCTCGAGGCCAAAACCAAAAAGCTTATGTGCAAGCTATTCGAGACCAAGATATCTCTTTCGGAATTGGACCAGCCGGCACTGGGAAAACCTTCCTAGCGGTGGCATGCGCCGTTGAGGCGCTTGAGAAAGAGAGCGTTAGGAGAATACTCTTAGTTAGGCCTGCTGTTGAGGCCGGAGAGAAACTCGGGTTTCTGCCTGGGGATCTTAGCCAGAAAATTGACCCCTATTTAAGGCCGCTTTATGACGCATTGTACGAGTTGCTTGGATTTGATTTAGTGGAAAGACTTATAGAAAAAAATGTGATTGAAGTTGCGCCTTTAGCTTATATGAGAGGAAGAACCCTTAACGATTCCTTTATCATCCTAGATGAGAGTCAGAATACGACGGCTGAGCAGATGAAGATGTTTCTTACCAGGATTGGTTTTGGTTCTACGGTCGTAGTAACTGGTGACATAACCCAGATAGATCTCCCCCATAAGACACTCTCTGGCTTAAAGCATGCGGTGGCAGTTCTCTCTAAAGTTAAAGGAATCTCGTTTACTCACTTTAATTCAAAGGATGTCGTTAGACATCCCTTAGTCCAGAGGATTGTCGAGGCTTACACTATCGCGGACGAGATCGATGTCGATAAAAAAAAATAAATTAGAAGTCGATATCTCAAGGAATGTCTGTCCAATGAAAGGCGAACCGGATGATGAAGCCATAGCGAAAACGCTAACTTCTGTAGTTGAGTGTTTCAAAGACGAGCCGTCCGAAATATCTCTTCACATAGTAAGTAAGAAAGAAATGCGGGATCTCAATAAAAAGTTTAGAAAAAAAGATCACGCCACCAACGTACTTGCTTTCCCGTCGCAAATACCCCTTGAAGAAGTTCCTCTACTAGGAGATATTGTGATTTGTAATGGAGTGGTTGAGGATGAAGCCAGGGACTATGAGATGAGTTATTCGGATCGCTACAAACAGATGTTGGTTCACGCGGCGTTGCATCTGCTTGGTTTTGACCATCAGAGACCAAAAGAAAGGGTTGAGATGGAAAAACTCGAACGAAAGTTCGCCTCTAGCCTTGGGATAGAAAGTCCTTATGAGTGATCAGGCAGCTCAAAAAAGTTGGCTAGAAAGGTTGTCTCAAGCGCTTGCAAGTGAGCCAAGCTCCAGATCAGAGCTGATAGACTTGCTGCGCGCATCTCAAGAACGAGAGCTTATTGACGTGGACGCTTTGAAAATTATCGAAGGAGCGTTAACGGTAGCAGACAAGCAAGTCAGAGAAATAATGATTCCGAGGTCTCA
>CAJWLI010000098.1 GCA_913043075.1 uncultured Gammaproteobacteria bacterium | reverse complement strand
GGTAAATCCAGATTTATCTCTTTTGCTGGTTCATGGTGACTTTGTGCATATATTTTCTGGTCTTTAATAAAAAAAGCGATACCATCGAGATAATCGACGGCAGGATATTGGTTAATTGTTTGGCCGAGCAAGCGATTTTTAATTGTGAAAAGAGTGAAGTCGTGAGAGACGAGAATGTCTAATTGCGGTTGTTTTGCGCCAACCATAAGCTTTTTTTTGATAAGTCTCCCTAGAATCCGTGACGCTACATCTGGCGACATCATAATGTCTTCTGCGATTCTTTCGCTAAACCATTTTTCTAGAAGAGGTACCATTCCCCCAGATTCTTGCATAGCCATATACATTTTCATCTGGTCAAGGACATAAAATACACCTAACGCTTCCAATGCTCGTGTTCTAGAGATCTCGCCTCCCATACTTTTGTGGCCATTTGAAACTAACTCAGAGGTTTCTATGCATCTTTCTGGCGGACTTGCATAACCTCTTAATTTGAGGTGTTTGGGGAGTTTCTCCCCCATGCTTTTTGCTAGCTCTCTCCCTTCATCAGTCAGTGGGTTAAGCAGATCGTGTTTCCCGGGAGCATACTCGCGAGCTGAATGACGCATCAGCAGAACTATATATTCAGCGCCGCGATCTGAAACTTCTTTAACTAACTCAACGGTCGAATCTCCAGGTTTCATCTTTTTCCTTAGTTCTTCAAGTAAATTTATTCCAGTGCAATTCTAATGATAGAGTGTTTTGTTCGATTTATCCTCAAACAAATAAACGAGCGAAGATTCCTTTTAATATTTTAGAAAATCTAACAACTTTGGCTTAAAATGAGACTAGAGACCAAAAAAAAAGGATTTATGCGAGCAAATGAATTAAAACGAGGCGATTTAGTAGATTTCGATGGTCAGTCTTGCCTAGTAAAGAAAATCGATACGAGAAGTCCGTCAGCGCGAGGCGCTTCAACGCTTTATAAGATTCGCCTTGACAATTTAGTCACTGGTCAAAAAAAAGAGATAAACGTAAAGGGAGATTTTCTTCTTTCCGAACTTAATTCAGAGAAGCTCAAAGTTCAGTTTTCTTATCAAGACAGCGGCCAGTATTTTTTTATGAACCTCACTGATTTTAATCAGTATGTGGCGGATGAGGGTATGCTTGCTGGTAAGCTTCAGTACTTGAGCGAAGGGCTCGAAGATATCTTGGCAGTCTTTGTTGAAGGAAAATTTCTCGGAATTGAATTGCCTAACTCGATCGTGCTTAAAATTGATGAAACTTCGCCCAGCATAAAAGGCGCCTCAGCTAGCGCCAGAACAAAACCAGCAAAATTTTCAACCGGGTTGGTAGTTCAGGTTCCGGAGTACATTGAGGTGGGAGAAAAAATAAAGATCAACACTGCGACCGGCGAATACATTTCTAGAGCATGATCATTCGCGCGGATGACATTCCTGAAAAAGAAATCCAATTCTCTGCCATGCGTGCCTCTGGCCCTGGCGGACAGCACGTGAATAAAACCTCTAACGCGGTTCATCTGAAATTCGATATTCTCTCTTCCTCACTGCCAAGGAAAGTCAAAGATGAGTTGCTAGGCTTGCAAGATTCTAGGATTACAAGTGCAGGTCTTTTGGTTATCAAGGCTGGTGCCTTCCGTAGTCAAGAAAAAAATAGAGGCGACGCGCTTGATCGTCTGGACCAGTTACTGGCCGCGGCGCAAAAAGAGAAAAAAGAGAGAAGAAAAACGCGGCCCTCGTTAGGCTCAAAGAAACGGCGTCTTAGCGCTAAGAGAAAAAGAGCTGATCTAAAGAAATTACGAAATAAAATTGAAGATTAAAAAGCTTCAGACGCTTATGCTTTTTTCGACATATGCTTTTATTAACTTATAGTCTGCTTTTCCATTTGGTGCGCGGTTTAAATCATCCTTGAATAGAATTTTTTTGGGAATCTTGTACGCTGCTAAGTGTTCCCTTGCAAACGCTTTTAATTCTTCTTCATTATTGGTTTTTTGCGCTCGAAGTTGAACGACAGCGGTAATAGCTTGTCCCCACTTCTCGTCTTCGATTCCAACAACCAAACAATCTGCAATATCTTCGTGGAATTTCAATGCCTCCTCTACCTCTTCTGGAAAAACTTTTTCCCCTGCAGTGTTAATGCAGTTGCTTCCTCGGCCCAGAAGAGTAAGGCTGCCGTCCGCTTCTACGCGAACCCAGTCGCCAGGAATAGAGTATCTTTCTCCATTAATGGTCTTGAAGGTTTTTTCAGTCTTTTCTTTGTCTTTATAGTACCCAACTGGGAGAAACCCCTTAACCGCTACCATCCCGGACTGATCCAAACCAGGTTTTACCTCGATCAGATCCTCAGTGAATACTTTACAAAAAGGACCCAAGGTGAATTTTGCGACCTCTACTTCTTCGTCTTTAGTGGTTATGGATGTTCCAAGGCCAATTGCTTCTGACGAGGAAAAGGCGTCAGAAAGAATTAATTCGTCGTTGTGTTGAAGCAAGCCTGATTTAATCTCTTTTGTCCACATCACACCTGAGGAATGAATAGAGCTAACTGAAGAGATGTCATATTTTCCTGGATTCGAATTTAGAACCTCCAACAGTGGTCTAGCGAAAGCATCTCCTACTATAGTAACGGCCGTAACTCGGTTTTGATCTATTGCTTCGAGCGCAGCTTCTGGATCAAAACTTTTTTGGGGAAGAGTAACGCAGGTCCCACCCCCTGACATAGCTCCGATGGCAGAAAGAAGGCCGGTCCCGTGCATGATTGGGGGTAAAGGAAGATTGACTGGCCTCGGGGTTGTCTTAATTCGTTGTACCAATCCATCTAAAGTTTCGCAGGCCGGGACCCCCATTCTAATATTTCCCCCAGCGCCAAGAACTTGAAAAAGATCATCATGCTTCCACATTACTCCCTTTGGCATTCCTGTCGTTCCACCCGTATAAAGGAATAAAAGATCATCAGGAGAGTGCTCTATCTTTGGTGAAGACCCGTCGCCCTCGGTCGCAAATTTTTCATAAGTGCACTCGTTGCCTTCGGCCGTCTCTAACCAGATCTTAACTTTTGGTAGTTTGCTTTTGATATTATTGACTGATTCGCGAAATTCTTGATGGTAGACGACAACGCTTGAGTCTGAGTTATCTATTAAATAGATTAACTCTTTTTCGATATAACGATAATTTACATTGACATGCACCAAACCAGCTTTAAAAGCTGCGGCGATACCTTCCGGATATTCTGGTCCGTTTCTTGTGTAGAAGGCTATTTTATCCCCTGGTTTTATCCCATTTGCCAGCAGGTTTTGAGCGATGTTATTGGTCCTTTTCTTAAATTCCCCCCAAAGAATTATCCTTTTTCCATGGACTAGAGCGGGTCTACCGTCCGGGATGACGGGCTCAATAGCTTCGAATATCTCTCCGTAGCTCCAACGTTGACTCATGTTTTTCTCCCGCTATTTTAACAATCTACCACTAAATATGGGTTTGTATTTGTTAGATCTTGGTAGAGGACACCGTCTTTTATAATCTGTAATTTTGAATGGTCTTGAAGCACTCGAATATCATTAAGAGGATCCCCATCTACGATCACCAGATCTGCAAGTGATCCCTCTTCAATCGTCCCCACACTTCCATAGGGGTCGAATGCCAATCCACCGTTTTTAGTTGCGCAGAGGATTGCTTCTGCGTTGCTCATCCCAAATAGATCAACAAAGTATTCAAGATCTTTTGCGTAGGTCCCATGAGGCGCGATGGAGATCCCATAATCTCCTCCGACGACTAACTTGATATCGGCTTCACGGAGCTTCGCGACCGTTTCAATCGTCGCATCAATTTCTTTCTGGTAACCTTGAGCTATCACTGTTTCTTTTGTCACGCCGATAGACTCACATTTCTCTAAATATGACACTTCCCATGCAATAGCTGGCCCTACAAAGATATTGTCTTTTTTCTCATGAAGCATATCTACTGCTTCTTGGTCTAAGTAGTTCGCGTGACCAATAAAATCTACCCCTGCTTTGACAGCTTGCTTCACCGCTGCTGCGGACCTAGCGTGACACGCAACACGCATCTTTCTTCTGTGAGCTTCTTCGACCGTTGCCAATACTTCTTCATCTGTAAAAGATAGTTCACCGGGCGGGTTCTGTTTATTTATTGCCTCTCCATCGATAAATATCTTTACAACATCTACCCCAATTTTCCTTTGCTCTCTGACTGCCTTTCTCAGCGCCCAAGGACCGTCTGCGATCTGACTTAAACCCCCTCCCGAGTCGACATTGCTTGCGGTGGCTCCCAAATCCCTTCCAGCAGCAAGCAACCTTGGCCCGATCACTGTGCCCTGCAAAATGGCTTCACGAAGCGCAACGTCGATTTTGTACGTTGATCCAAAACTTACCGCTGAAGTAAATCCGGATCCCAGCATAAGTCTGGCGTTTCTGACTGCAGTCAATGTGGCCTCTTCTACCAGAGTTTCGCCAATTGCAAATGGACTGGCGTCGGCAAAAGAAAGGTGTGCATGAGTTTCCGTCATTCCAGGCATGACGAATTTCCCTCCAAGATCTTTCTCGACAAAATCTCTCGGCAACTTAGGTAGTTCGGCCGTTTTACCCGCGAACCTTACTTTATTGCCGGTTATCCATATTGCTGAATTCTCAAGAGAACTATTGCCAGTTCCAGCAAACAGCTTTAGATTCTTCAGTAAATAATCCATTAGCTTCTCCTAGTTTAGTCTCAAAAGCGCCTCAGCATTCGGGGTTAGGCTCGCTGCAAATTCGTCAGCAGCGGACGGAGTATCCCAACCACCAAAATTGGTGCCATAGACTAACCGATTATGTCCCACGACTTCGACGAGACGATTATGAGCAGTTTCACCGTCGACATGGGCGTCGAACCAAAGTTTTTGTAGCATGTGACTAAATCCATGTTCTCTTATTGAGTCGGGTATCCAATTACCAAATTTTGTCATGCCCACAAATCTATCGAAAAGATATGGAAGTCCACCTCCGCCATGCGATATACAGATGTCTAAATTTGGGTGTTTTTCTAGCACTCCTCCGAAAAGGAGGGTAGCGCATGCAAGCATTTCTTCATACGGATACCCAAGCAAAATAGTTAAGTTGAACCTGTCGAGTCTCGAATCATCCGGTCCTTTGTCTCCTCCTGATGATGCAGGGTGCAAAAAAAGTGGCACATTCATCTCAACCAACGCCGAATAAAAATCGTCAAGTCTAGGGTCGTCAATGCCAAAGGGATAATGTGTTCCTGTATAAGCGGCTACTAGTCCCAGTTCATTTATCGCCCGATCTAGTTCCTTGATTGCAGCATTTACGTCTTGCATAGGCAACGCTGCAGATCCCATTAGCTTGCTAGGATGTTTGCTCACGACCTTTGCCATGGTGTCATTCTGGATCTGGCAAAATTTTATCGCTGTTTTTGCAGGAATGTGGTGAAACATGGTTAGTGGGTTTGGTGAAAGCATTTGCACATCGATTCCATCTTGCTCCATTCTTTCCAAGCGCAGGTCAACATCCATGAAAACGGTGTTCCGATAATTGATCGGTTTGAGCTGGTAGTCTCCTACCCTAAAGAAACTTAACCCGTCTTTGTCTGTCAGCAGCTCTGGACCATACTTTCCTGCAATTCCAAACACTTCTTCGAAAACCGTGTGCGCATGAAGGTCAATTACCTTGCTCATAGGAAGCTCTTCTAATCTTTAAAAAAGGAAGTTTTTTTCTCTCCATTTGGTCCATAAACAGGCTCACCTTTTTCAACCAGGTAAGCCTGATTAACGCTTTCGGTAAGACCAGAGTCCCTGAGAAGTTCAGCCATTTTAGCGTAGTTC
>CAJWLI010000097.1 GCA_913043075.1 uncultured Gammaproteobacteria bacterium | reverse complement strand
TCCTCATGTCTTAATTTAAAGAGTTTAAACTGGTTAAACGGTCCATGAATTGACGAGTTGTTTACTTTTACTATTCCAACCCCCTGACAGGAACCTTGGAATCTGCGTGTTTAACTCGAAAAATCAAAAGGTTTTCTTCGGTGACTGCTCAGCATTTTAAAGTGCATCCTCTATCGAACCGATCCTTCAATCGTTAGCGCCAAGCCTCAGCACCATTGTGTTTTGGTAGGCTCCAAATTTTTCTTCCAGTGTGCTCTTTTGTCTCATATAGAGAGAAAAATCTTTCGAGTGCGGAACTCATCTCGAGACTTACCTCATTTTCGGGCGCCTCGATGGTTGCCCGCTCACTTCCCTTTCTCCCCAACTGATACCAGATCTCTTCGTAACTATTTTCGGGCTTCTGCTTGTAATAGCGCACTAATTTCAGGTCGCCATTATGAATCATTCTCGCATTCCCATATTCGGCGAACTGATACCGACGAAAGCCTCTCACCTGGTTGCCATTAAGAAGCGGGGTCAGACTTTTCCCAGGACCTATATACTTTGTTCCAAATTCGATTTGAGCTAGCTCTGCGATAGTAGGAAACAAATCATAGAGATTGACGAATTCCTGTCTGATTTGAGCCTTCTTAACTTGATGCTCTGGGCCAAATATTACAAGTGGAATATTTATAGACTCTTGATAAAGATTTTGTGGCCTGGTTGCGTTACCTTTTCCATAAAGCCCATATTGGCCCGTCATGTGGCCATGGTCGGATGTAAAAATAATATAGGTGTTCCCTAAAAGGTCCCTGGATTCTAATGCATCGAAAAGCTGCCCCACCTGCTCATCAACCAATGTGACCGCTGCCAAATACTGAGCAATATTTTCTGCATGCATTAGCTCGAGTTGATGAGCACTTACCTGGGAATCCTGAACGCGATCTTGTCGGCTTTGCAATGAACCCTCTGATTCAAGCTGCACTATTTCGGCGCCGATTGACCGATAACTCTCAACAAGTCTCTCTGGAAGAGCAGCAAAAGGAAAATGTGGTTGTGTAAACATCACGAAAGCGGCGAAAGGCTTCTCACCGGACCCAGCGATAAAATTAATAGCATTCTCGGTCAAAAATCTGGCTTGAACACCAGTATATTTCTCCGGCACTCCATTTCTCGAAAAATGAACAGTTCCCGAATGAAGATATTGGTTGATCCACCCAATCTCGCGCTCATCATAAGTTAAAAACTCGTCGAATTCTTCTCTGTGAATCCATTCTCTGGTGTCCGAGTGCCACTTTCCGAAAAGGCCCACGGTGTATCCTTTTTCGGAGAGCTCTTCTGATATTAGTTTTTCATCTTCTAACCAATTGTTTTGACTACTGTCCGAGGTACTTAAAAAATCATGGACACCATGCTGGGAGGGGGTTTTCCCGGTAAAAAAACTTGCTCTTGCGGGCGAACAAACGGGAACTGGGGCAATTGCTTCATCAAAACGCACTCCATTTTCAGCCAAATAATCGATATTTGGAGTTCGTATTCTAGGATCATATTGCCCAAGAGCCCACTTGCCCTGGTCGTCTGTCATTATGACCAAAAAATTGGGCGGGGACTCCGCAGACGGCTTGACAAAAGAACCAAAAAAAAGCCAAATTCCAAGCGCTCGTCCGATAATTTTGCTCTTATTCATTTGTTATCCTTTTTTCCGTGGTCACATTTTAGAGTATAAAAAAGCTGATGATCGTTTATTTTAATTCTCGTTTCGAGCCAGCCTTTTCTCAAGATACCAACTGTTTAGGATCAAGCAAATAACACTGAGAAGAACCAAACATTGAATTAATAGGCAAACGCCAAGCACATATTTAATCTCGCCCCCGTATTTAACAATCTCACTACTGAACCAAGGAGCAAGGGCCGATCCGATACCTCCCGCTATAAGAAGATATGCCACATTTTTGTGAGTTGGATTAACCACAAAACTCAAACCGAATGAAGTGTAGCCATTAAAAGTTGCGCCAATAGATGCACCGAGGAAATAACCTAAAGTAAGCACTAATTGGAGATCAGGTGAAGAGAGCATCGATCCCAAACTAGTGGCACCTACGATTAGCATAGTAATTAAAAAATATTCAATTCGAATGCGAGAGACGATGTAGGTTCCCAACAGAGATCCAAAAAACGCACCAATAAAAATATTTGTTAGGATGCGACCGGCTTGAACAATATCAGCATCGAAAGCTTGTTCAACGTATAATGGCGCCCAGATAAAAATAGAAATCTTAGACAACATAAAAAGCATGACGCTGCCACCCACCGCCAAGATTCTTGGATTCCACTCGGTCCGCCCCGTCAGATCATTATAAACACTGCTCTTACTTTTAAAGTCCGTTACGGAGGCAACTAAAGCAATTATCAAAGTAATGATCGCTACAAGAGTGTAGGTAGCTCCCCAATGAAAGCCTGATGCAATAAACCAAGTCGTCAACGAGGTGAAGAGAATCCCACCTCCGTTGAACGCAGCATCCTGTCCAATCAACATAGTTTGCCTCGGCTTATCTCTCCAAAGCGAGCTAACCAACGTGCTTGCACCGCATACTTGAACACTGGCAAGCATTCCGATTACGAAAAGAAAGAACTTCATAGCCGCGTCATTTTCGAAAAGGAATAAACCTCCAACAGCCAGCATAAGGAGTCCATAGCCAAAAATAACGACTAGCCTAAGCCTGATAAAATCAAATACAAAAAAGGAAACTAAGTAGCCAAAAAAAACGCCGACAGTAAAGTAACCAAAGCGAGCAACTGCTTCTGTTATAGGAATACCTAGCGACTGAGAAACGGGTTCACTTATCAAACCAATCGGATTGAGAAAGCCGGACATGACAAACGAAGCTATCAAGCAGATAAAGATCGTTTTTACCCGATTCATCGTTTAATCGAAATCCTCTTGATTTAAATAGTTCGACGCTCGCAGCATAACCGTTATGCGGCAAGACCATTAGGAGTGAAAAGCCGAATCTATTTACGCTATCCTAAGCAAGTTTTGACGAGGGATAAAATGACTTTAACGGTCACATGCAGTATAACATTGGCTCTGGCCATTAAAAGGAATCTTTATAAACACGCTCTTACCTACTCTATCTGCAGATTCAAAGATTCCGGTCTGCGATTTTTCTCATTGGGGCAATACTATCGAACCAAGCTCAAGAGAAAATTTCCTAAAAACTTGGGATTATGCATTCCGGACATTCGGCTTCGTAATGCTTGTTAATCATGGTTTGGAAAAAAAATATCGCGCCCTTAACAACGAATTAGAACTCTTTTTCCAACTTCCAATCCAGGAAAAAATGACCTTTAGAATTGCCGATGAATACGGCTACGGAGGATATACGCCCAGGGGACGGGAGAGTGTTTCCAAAACATTTTTAGACCCATCGAAGCTTAGTCGGCCTCCCGACGCTGTCGAAAGCCTAGTTCTCTCAGATCAAAACACCAAAAGTCTGCCGTCACTTAAAAATGGTTATAAAAACGATCGATTAGTAAAAACCTATCACGCTCTAAAGGAAGAACTCAATAAGCTTTCGCTTTCAGTCATGGAGCTAATGGCAATTTGCTTAGGACTGCACCGAGATTTTTTTTTCGAGTTTTATGAGGGCAAAAAAAATGTAATGAAAGATATTAGAGCAGCTCGTTATTTTGTGGAACCGCCTGAAAAAGAAAGCTCTTTACCCTACGGCGAGCACACCGACTATACAGGTTTTACATTTTTATGGCGAAGCAATGAAAATGGTTTGCAATGTCTTGATCCTACAAATAACGAATATGAGATATATGCCGAGTCGAAAACTACTTGGTTAAATGTCCCAATTTTAAGAGGCTATGAAGATGCTATTGTAATAAACGCGGGAGACTTAATCGAAAGATGGACCAACAGTTACTGGATCAGTAACGTTCATCGTGTAATTGGGCAAGATCGCTCTGATATTGGACGAAGTTCATTTGGGGCAGGCCCAATATCAATCGTGCACTTTACCGGACCGGCCGGAAATACAGAAATTAATGTGCTGACAGAATCAGCGAAAGTGCGCGCCACTGGGGCAATTAAGGATGAGTGGAAAACCCCTATTACAGCAGACGAACACCTTTGGATGAAATTAAATGCCTCCAACGGTTAAAAATTCACAGTTTGGAAGTCATTTCTATTTTCAATCAGCGCTCTAAAAAGCAAGGATTTCCAGATCATGTTGACACGCAGGTACTCAATAATTCAATCGCATAACTTAAGGTTCTAGCTCTTTTTAAAATTTTGCTCTTCGCGACGAGACTTTCTTAGCATGAGCACCATCCCAAATCTTCGTATTAAGCAGGCCTAGAAATAAGATAGTTAATAATGCCATCGCAAGCTCCAGTGACAACTGCAGTCTTGCATGCATAATCAGTTAAGTCTTCCATTGCTCTAACTCCAATTCTGGTAACAATAGTGAATGCAGTGTCGGAGTTCAGCTAGAAGGAAACGAAAAGCTCGACGTATCCGCGGCTTTTGAGGACGGCCAACGCTGCGTAATTGTTTTCCTTCGCGTATAAAAACGAACTCCGTCCGGCCCGTATGCACTTAAGTCACCAAATAAAGAACGCTTCCAACCACCAAAACTGTGATAAGAAACCGGGACAGGAAGAGGCACATTAATGCCAACCATACCCGCATTGATATTGTCCGAGAAATATCTTGCTGCCTCTCCATCTCGAGTAAAAATACAAGCGCCATTGCCATACTCATGCTCACTTACCAACTTCATTGCTTCATCTAAGTGATCGACATGGACTACACAAAGCACTGGTCCAAATATCTCGTTTCGGTAACAAGTCATAGACGAATCAACTCTATCAATCAGTGTTCCGCCCAAAAAAAAGCCCTGACTGTCGGCGCCCAAATCAGGCGAGCGACCATCGACAACAATCTGTGCTCCTTCCTCTACCGCGCTTTCAATCAAACTTATAACTTTGGCTTTATGTTCAGCCGAGATAAGCGGTCCAAAATCATTATTATTATTTTGTGGACCTCCAATCTTTAATCCGGCCATTTCAGTTTTAAGATTTGCAACCAAATCTGTTGCAGTTTGGTGCCCCACTGCAACCGCGACAGAGATAGCCATGCAACGCTCGCCAGAAGATCCGAACGCTGCTCCCATCAGAGCTTTTACCACATTGGGAAGATCTGCATCAGGCATAACGATTGCGTGATTTTTTGCACCACCAAGCGCTTGGCATCGCTTACCTTCGTCAGTGGCTTTAGAATAAACGGCCTCAGCTACCGAAGTTGAACCCACGAAACTAATGGCCTTAATGGTCGAATCTGTAAGTAAGACATCCACCACCTCTTTACCACCGTTAACCACATTTAAAACACCATTGGGAAGCCCTGCTTCGTGTGCCAATTGGGCTACATATAGAGCTGCTGAGGGATCTTTTTCTGAAGGCTTAAGCACAAATGTATTCCCACACACAATCGCTAACGGATACATCCAAAGCGGCACCATCACTGGGAAGTTAAAGGGTGTAATCCCCGCAACAACCCCGAGTGGTTGAAATTCGCTCCAAGAATCTATTCCCGAACCAACATTTTTTGAAAACTCGCCTTTCAAGATTTCGGGGGCGAAACATGCGAACTCTATATTCTCAATTCCACGCTGCACTTCACCCTTAGCATCGTGCGGTATCTTCCCGTGCTCCCTACCGATCAAATCGCTAATCTCAGTCAAATTCGCCTCAAGTAGAGATTTGAAACGAAACATGACCTGAGCCCTTTTGGAAGGCGGAGTGGCTCGCCAAGAGGGGGGTGCCTTTGAAGCTGCC
>CAJWLI010000096.1 GCA_913043075.1 uncultured Gammaproteobacteria bacterium | reverse complement strand
CTAAGAGGAAGAATTTTTGAAGTAAGGTAATTAAAAACAACCCCCTGCATACCTTCCGCCAACCCAAACAACCCTAAAAAGAGGATTACCAATACCAAAGTAAGCTGATTTGAAAAATAAAGTCCCGCTAAACCGATAAAAAGAATGTTGGTTCTCATGATAAAGCCTATAGCTATTGCGATAGGCACCACTCTTTTCCTGTATGAAATTACGTTAGCTCCCCAAATTGGTGTAACCGCTTGTCCAAGTCCCTGAAAAAAAAGGGCCAGTCCAACTACAAAATTTGAACCACCGGATAAAATAAGTAAGTAAGCGGGGATGAAAGTGGGCACATTTACAAGACGGAACCCTATCTGACTAAGGACCCCATGTGCTAAATAGGAGAGGAAATTCACGTTAAGGTTGCGAAGCACCGTTATTTCATAGCGCCTAAGAGCATTCTTTTCTTTGTAATTAACAGAATTTTCTTTAGAACTTGGGATTTATCTTATTCCTAAAAGGGTCGCCATTTTTCTTGCCTCGATATAGCCCGGTTGCAATGTGCCATCCTCAAAAAAGATAGCTGGAGTGCCCGAGACACCTAATTTTTCGCCCAATATTAATTGCTTCTCAATAGGATTATCACAATATAAGTCTCCGATATCTTGTCCTAATTTTGCTCTCGTCAGTGCATCCATCGGATCCTCTGAGCACCAAGCAGCCACAATTTTTTCATAGGAATCCGAACCAACACCTGCTCTAGGAAATCCAAGATACCTAACCGTCACACCTAATTCATTCAACAGACCAACCTCCCTATGCAATTTCCTGCAATAGCCGCAATCGATGTCTGTAAAAACAGTGATCGTGGCCAAAGGTTTAGGAGTTTTCGAGGGAAATATGATCATTTCATTTTCTGGCGATAACGAGAGTAAATCTCTTCTATTATCCTTCTTGGATTTTTCTGTAAGGTTATTAAATCGACCCTCGCGCATGTCAAAGACTTGGCCCGCAAAAAGGAAATGTCCATTTTTGTCTGCGTACAAGATGGTGCCATCTTTCAACGAGACTTGGAAAAGCCAAGGAATCTCTGTAGCACTTACAAGGTCGATAGGCATTTTAGGAGAGATCACCAATAATTTATCTTTGATCCCTTTTTCAACACTTTCATAACTAGCGAAGCATATAGAGGTAAAAAACAAAAAAGATAAAGCTAGAAAGATTCTGCTCATTAGAAAAAAAGACATTATTTTAACACCGAGGTGACTCATTGACCGACTTTGCACTAACTAAAAAAAGTAAGCAAATAAATTGTTAATGTTTAGCCGCGAGGGTGATGAGTCTCATGAAATTTTTTTAATCTCTCGCTCGCCACGTGCGTGTATATTTGAGTTGTCGACAAGTCGGAATGCCCTAAAAGGAGCTGAACAACCCTGAGGTCAGCCCCTCGATTTACTAAATGAGTTGCAAAGGCGTGCCTCAAGGTGTGCGGAGAAAGGTCTTGTTTAATCCCTGCTTTGATAGAGTAACGCTTTACTCTGTGCCAGAAGGCCTGACGAGTCATAGGCAAACCTTTTCTGCTTGGGAAAAGAATATCCTCCTGTAGATTTTTTCTAAGAAGCTTTGGTCTAGCGTCCTCCAGATATTCCTTCAGCCAAGATAAAGCAACATCTCCTATCGGTATCATACGTTCTTTAGATCCTTTCCCCACAGTTCTAAGAGCGCCCTGGCGCAGATTAATTTGGTCTATGGAGAGACCAATAATCTCACTTACTCTCAGACCGCACGCATATATTAGCTCAAGCATAGTTTTGTCACGTATTCCAAGTGGCGTGGTCGTGTCTGGCGAAAGCAGCAAAATCTCTACATCCCTCTCAGATAAAATTTTGGGGAGTGATCTACCAAGTTTTGGATTATCGACTTTTTCGACAGGATCTCGATCTATTTGATTTTTTTCATAGAGAAATTTATAGAAAGATTTAATAGAGGAGAGCCGCCTAGACGCCGAACGAGAGGAAATTCCTTTTTCTAGTAAGTGAGAGAGATAACCCAAGATCATTTTTCTGTCCGCCGCCTTAAGCCCCCGAGCCATTTCTGAGCTCAACCACCTGCTTAAGCTTTTTAAATCATACTCGTACGAACGAAGTGTGTTTTGACTTAGCCCTTTTTCAACCCACAATTTGTTAAGGAATTGTGAAATCAGGGTAGCGTCCCTCTCGAAATGCAACTTTTGGCGGGTAGTGATACTTATAGAGAAACTCCTGCCTTCATTTCAGATTTTTGCATTTAGAATAATTAAGAAAAGACCGAAGTATTAACCTAATTTTTCTTTTATTCTAGCGGAGCGGCCGCTTCTTTCTCTGAGATAGTAAAGCTTAGACTTCCTGACATCACCTCGGCGCTTTAGGGTAATACTATCTATCAGAGGACTATATGTTTGAAACGTTCTCTCCACTCCTACCCCATGAGAAATTTTCCTCACCGTAAAAGCCGAATTTAAACCTCTGTTCCTTTTAGCTATGACTACACCTTCGTAAGCCTGCAGGCGCTCTCTGCTGCCCTCTCTTACCCTAACCTGAACAGTAACAGTATCTCCAGGGCTAAATTCGGGGTGGTCATGTTTGATTTGGCCCGCTTCGATATTTTCTATAATTCTGTTTTTACTCATCTGTCTGTCCTTCATTCGTTAGACATTTCTATATTTTTGTTCAATATTTTTCGTTCTTTTTCGGTAAGTGTCCGGCTTTTTAAAAGATCAGGACGTCTCTTTGAGGTCCGATCGATCGATTCAGTTTTTCTCCAATCGGCAATTTTTTGATGGTCACCGCTGAGGAGTATATCTGGGACTGAGTGCCCAGCCCAGGTAACTGGCCTCGTATACTGCGGGTACTCTAGCAAACCGTCTGAGAACGAATCATCGTGAGCGGAAGTTTCTCCTCCCAAAAGACCAGGCACGAACCTGGATACTCCGTCAATGACAACCATTGCTGCTGTCTCCCCACCGCTCAAGACGTAGTCTCCTATTGAGATCTGCTCATCAACCGCGTGCTCTATTAGCCTTTCGTCTATTCCTTCGTACCTTCCACAAACTAGTAAGATATTTCTCTTTTCTAAAAAACCTTTTAAAACATTTTGATTTAAAGGACTGCCCTGTGGCGACAAATACACAACGTGCAAATCACTCCCTCGCTCTTCTTTAGCAGCCTCAATAGCACTAAAAATAGGCTGCGCCTTCATAACCATACCCGGGCCTCCTCCGTAGGGCTTATCATCCACTGCCCCTTTTGGATCATCAGAGAAATCCCTCGGATTCCAAAAATCTATCTTGATCAACCCGCTATGTCTTCCCCTTCCTATAACTCCAAATTTTAGGAAGGGACCAAAGATTTCTGGAAATAAAGATATAATTCCTACCCACATAAAATTCGTTTTTTCCCTTCAATAGTTAGGGTCCCAGTCGACGGTTATCTGATTCAAAAACTGGTCTACTTTCACAATTACTTCTCGATCTACGTAAGGAATAAGTCTCTGCTGATCATCCCAACTCCCTTTGGCTGGACTCACTACTAAGACATCGTTAGCTCCGGTTTCTATCAAGGTTTCCACGTTGCCCAAAAAGATTCCTTCTTTCGATTTTACTTTCATACCGACTAACTCATTCCAATAAAAATCTCCTTCTTCTAGATCTGGCATTTGAGATTTGTCTATAAGGACTTTTCTAGCCCGAAATTCATCTGCTTGACTCCTGCTCACACATTCCTCAAACAATACCAATATTTTCTTTCCGGCCACTCGAGAGGATGAAATCACAACCTCCTCGCTTTCAGTCGCATCGGTCAATTGCCACGGAGAGTATGTCAAAATCTTTTCAGCCGGCCTAGTATAGGAAAATACCTGAACCCATCCTTTTAGGCCATGTGACCCTATAATTTCCCCAACAAGCACTCCTTGGATATTAGTCACTTTTCATTTAGGCAGCCTCGCCATCTTTAGGCTCTTGTTCACGGATCTTTCTTTTTTGTCTCTTAGCCAAGGATTTCACCCTGTCTGACATTTTTGCGCCTTGGCCAAGCCAATATTCCAGACGAGCTGTGTCCAAACGCATCTCTTCTTCGCCGCCGCGCGCCAACGGATTAAAAAATCCTAGACGCTCAATATATTTGCCATCCCTAGGCTCCCGCCTATCCGCTACATGAAAATGGTAAAACGGACGTTTTTTGCTACCGCCCCTCGCTAGACGCACTACTATCATGAAATCTTCCTTCAACAAGGACCGAAACAACCCTTGGATCTTAAAAAATGGATCGTTATTCTAAGCGAAAGCGCAAAATAATCCAACCGCATATAATTTCTAAAGTTTTCGTGCTCTGATAAAAAAACTTATAAGTCGATTCTAAAGATCGACTTAGCCCATTCCTTTCATCGCGTCAGCTAAACGCCCCCCCTTGCCTAATTTCTTTGTCATTTTTTGCATCTGTTTAAACTGTTTCAGAAGTCGACTTATATCTTGTATCGTCGTGCCCGAACCACTTGCTATTCGCCTTTTTCTGGAACCATTTATCTTATCAGGGAAGTGCCTCTCTTTTGGGGTCATTGAGTCAATGATAACTATCATTTGACCAAATTTATTCCTCTCAATCTTTTCCTGAGCACTTTCTTTCATTGGACCCGAAATCGGGAGTTTCTCAAGCATTTTTCCAAGCCCACCTAAGTTGTTCATTTGCTGAATCTGATCTCTAAAATCCTCTAAATCGAACTTGTTTCCTTTTTTAAATTTCGAGGCCAACCTACTCGCTTTTTTAGCGTCAACCTTCCTTTCAACCTCTTCAATAAGGGAGAGCACATCCCCCATTCCTAGTATCCTAGACGCCACCCGTTCAGCATGAAAGTACTCAATTGAATCTATCGATTCGCCATTAGCTATAAATTTTATTGGTTTTCCGGTAACCGCCTTCGCTGACAGTGCTGCTCCTCCACGACTATCGCTATCAACTTTTGAGAGGATCAATCCCGTTAAAGCCAATTCGTTGTCAAAAGTCTTAGCGGTAAGGGCCGCGTCCTGTCCTGTTAAAGCATCGACCACAAATAAAGTCTCTTTTGGTTCTAAAACAGAATGTATGTCCTTTAACTCCTGCATCATTTCTTGATCCACAGACAAACGCCCTGCCGTATCTACTATTAGAACATCCTTAAATTGAGTTTTTGCTTCGACGAGCGACGATCTAGCAATTTCTTTCGGCGACTGGGTCGGATTTGATGGGAAGAATTCGACACCAGCTGCAGAGGCAAGAAGTTTAAGTTGTTCGATTGCTGCCGGTCTCTGGACATCAGTACTTGCAACCAAAACCGATTTTTTTTCTCGTTCTCTGAGCAGCGCGCTTAATTTACCTACGGTAGTAGTCTTTCCCACACCCTGCAAGCCGGCTACTAAAATCACTACAGGAGGTTGCGACGCCAAGTCCAGACTGGTTCCTTCCGCTCCCATCAGATCGGTTAATTCTTCCTTAACAATCTTTATAAACTGTTGAGAGGCAGACAATCCTTTTGAAATCTTTTTTCCAACGGATCTGCTTTTAACTTTGGAAATAAAATCATCAATTACGCTGAGAGCGACGTCTGCCTCGAGCAAACCGACTCTAATATCCTTTACGGCTTGTTGAATATTATCTTCGGTCAAGCTACTTTTGGGTGAAATCACAGAAAAAGCGTCTGTCATTTTTTTTGATAATGTTTCAAACATATTTATACCTGAAAATCTGAACGCCTTAAGATAATATATTGTTGTCAGGCTTGACAACAATCAAAAATTTTTTGAATTGAGCAACAAATGATATTTTCCGCATTAAGTTACTTGGCAATTG
>CAJWLI010000095.1 GCA_913043075.1 uncultured Gammaproteobacteria bacterium | reverse complement strand
AAATTGTCGCTGATTATATTCCCGCATTGGATAGCCTCTCAAATCAATTTTCTGAGATATGAGAATGTTTCTTGACAACACTAGCCCGTCTTTAGTGATCGCTGGCCTGAAATAAAGCTTTTTTAATGAATTTACTAAAAGACGATCAATTCTTGATGATGCATTCGAGCTCACCACCTCTACGTTATTTAGATCTCCATTAATTTCGACGTCAAAGCTTAAATTGATTTCTAAGACCTCTTCTTTATTTTTGTTTTTGAGAGATTGAATATTTCTCAGTTGTTCTCCTTGAAAAATCAGTGGGTCTCCAAGAAGGTCACGGGATTCTCTCGTCATTCGTCGCCCGTCACCTTTGTCTGGCAAGGTGAAACCTTGGCTCGAGGTGTTTACTTTAAGCCAGGTTGGCTCAAAACCTTCATGATTCTCAATTTCGTCCTCTGTCATCTCTCTAATTTTTCGGGGGTAAGCCAGTTCATTTTCTACAAAATAGTACTTAGAGTTAGCGGTAAACGACGATCGCAATTGAGCTTTCATTTCGATCATCTTTGCGTCGAGCATTTCCTCGGTCTTTAACAATGCGTAACCCATCTGGTAATACTTAGATGCTTCTTCCGGTTTCCTGTTTAGAATAAGCGAATCAGCAATTTCAAAGTAGACCGCCTTGAGAAGATCGGAATTAATATCAGGTTGTTGATCAAGTTGTTCTCTTAACTTCTTCCAGCCACAACAAAGGTTATCTAGTCGTCTAACTCTCGATTCCTGTAACAAAAGCTGGAGTGTTAATTCTGATTCACTGTCAGTGAATTCAGATCCTTGACGGAGTGCAGATCTTGCTGAGGAGAGTTGTCCCGTATTTGCTAGCCATTCAGCCATGCCTAAATAAGCGCCGACGAGATTTTCAGGATCGCGTGCCTCTTTTTTTCTGAGAAAAAACGCGAAGTTTTGGTAGCGATTGGCTTCCTTGAAATCTGCTTGAATAATGGCTAACTCAGTAAGTTTGTCAATTATGACTATCTGCCCGATATTAAGAACGCCTTCGTGCCTATGGTTTATACTTTGGGCTCTTTTGAGCGTTTCCACTGCATCACTATGAAATTTTTCTTCGATTTGAAGGTTAGCCATCGAAAGGAGGGGGAAGTAAAGATCTTTAGCGAAGGGGCCATGGTCATTTTCTATAGCTGTGATCTGTTCTTTTATGGATTTCATTTTCGAATCAATGCCCAGTGCTAAGCTTGGGAATACTAGTGAGCAAACTATTGCTATAGTCTTTAGGGCTGATTTAAAAGATGGTAGGTTAGTCATCTTAGGAGTTTATGCATGTTTTTGTTGGTTTGGCTAGCCTAAAATATTGACCAATAAACATCTAACTTCTACCTCCATAAAGACTCGCTTTATTCACAGGGCAAGTGAATCCGCATTTTTGGAGCGACAGAGACAGGAACTTTCTAGATGAAAAAGCCATCAAATCTAAAGCTAGCGCTCAGATGCCCGTTATTATTTTGTCTCGTTTCCGTTTATATATTTGCTCCGTTTACAGTTAAATCGAGCATTGCTCTCGCTTATACAAAAACTGATTTGCTCTCTGTCTCGGAAGTGAGTTCTTCTACCAAAGATCCTGGAGAAGTAGAGCCCGAGGAAGTAGAGCCCGAGGAATTAGAGCCCGAGGAATTAGAGCCCGAGGAATTAGAGCCCAAGGGCGAGAGGTCTGAAGCACAGCCAGACTCTCAAAATGAGAAAGTTAAGCAGCAAGCAAAAAAGCTTTCCCGAACTGAAAGAGAAAAAAAGAAAAATGCCGAGGCTCATGCTGAAGTCCTTGGCAAATACGGAGTCTATCCAGATAAAGAACTCCAGGCGTATGTTAATGAGGTCGGACAAAAAGTGGCGGCGCAAGCCGGATCGGAAACTGAGTTTGTTTTCACTGTTGTTGACGATAACTATGGCTTCCGAGCGGAGACAAGACCAGGTGGATATATATATATAAGCCTGAAGGCACTTCATTTAATGACTTCAGAAGCAGAACTTGCCTTTGTGCTGGGACATGAAATTGCTCACAATACCCAGAACCACCTTACTAGGAGAAAAGCGACAAGCACTATCCTCTCCGTTCTCAGCCAATTAGTGGCTGTTATGACCCGCAATGACTTTGGTCTGCTTACTCAGGACCTCGGTTCAAAGCTTGCTATTAGATATGGTCAGAACGACGAATTAGAGGCAGATCGCTTCGGAGCTTTATATATGTCTCGAGCTGGATATCGGCCAGAAGGCGCAAACCGTGGAAACCAAATGTTGAAAAGCATAGAGCGTTTCCAAATTTTAAAAACGCACCGGGCAGGAATAAAAATTCCTGAAAGCTCTGCCGTTCGGACTCATCCTCCGAATTGGCGAAGAGGTCCGAAATTATCGAAATTTATAGACGATGAATTAGAGCAACTGCGGAATCCGGTCAATGAAACCAAAGTCTCTTCTGTCGAAAACGAGGCGATTTACCTGTCTATGTTAGAAGGAACACGCTACGGGAAAAAAAATAGATTTGGGCTTGTCCGAAAGAACACTCTTTATTTTCCAGTTCATGGTTTCAAGCTTAAGGTGCCCCAAGAATGGGAGTACAAGGATGGACGCGGCGGCGGGATTTTAGTCAATGGTTCTAGAGACTCTTTTGTAAAGGTAGGAGTTTACCCTTTGTCAAACCTGGCTGATCTTAAAGCTTTTGCAGAGGACGAATTAAAAATAGAAGTTCGAGAAGCGACGGAACTTACGATTTCGAACCGCCCTGCTTACCTTGGTATTGCTGATCAATCATCAGGTTTCTTTGGCTCTGGACCTGCGAGGTTTGTCTTGATTAAAGATAGCTCGAATCAGAAAGTCTTTGTTCTCGGCGGTTACGGGAAAAACGATTTAAGAAAAATCAAGGATGATCGGACATACATATCTACAATTTTTAGTTTTGATTTCATGACGCTGAATGACTACCGAAAAGCCAAACCCTTGCAGATAAAAATTATCGAGGCAGATCAACAAACTACCATGGAAAGTCTTGCCGCGGCGTCTCCGATCGGACTAGACGCGCTCGACGAGCTTCGTCTCCTCAATGGTCTATACCCTGCTTCCGAGCCTCGCTCTGGACAGCTTTTAAAAATAATAGAATAAGGTTTTTATCACGAAAAAAGTTTTATCAGTGCTTCATGAGATCTGACTTGATCTTCATCTGATATCCGAGGTATTCGTCCTCGCGCGATGAAATAATCAATGCCTAGGTCGTCCACGTATTTGTTCATCTCATCTAAAACATAACTTCGAGAGCCGACAATAGCCCAGCTATCAATGCTCGCTTCCTCCGTCCGAAATCGAGATGCATTTTCTTTGGCTAAAGAAGCCTTAACTTTGTTGCAAGTCTCCTTATGTTCACTGATAAAGATAGTGCGCATTAAAGGGGTTTTAGTTGATAGTTCATGATCTCGTTTCACGAGGTGTTTTTTATATTCTGAAAGATTTTCTTTTAATGAATTAAACGTTTCTACTGGTGATGCGAGGTAAGGAAGACCAAGATTGCCTGCTTGTTTCAGAGCAAGAGGGCCAAAGGCTGCAATCCAAATGGGTGGATGAGGTTTCTGAACCGGAAGGGGAGAGAGAAAAATATCTTTATCTTCCAGTTTGCTAATGGGCTTGCCACGCCAAGCAGAAATCATTAGATCTAGATTTTTTTTGAAAATTTTCCTTTTTTCTGACGTTTGTATTTCGAACGCCTTGAACATTTCCCCTTGAAAGCCTCTACCTATTCCTAAAATTACTCGGCCATTAGAGAGGTTATCGAGCACAGCCACCTCCTCCGCCGCTAAAATAGGATGCCGTATCGGCAAGAGATAGGAAGTTGAGCCTAATTTTAATCGATTTGTCACTGCTGCAACGCCAGCGAGTATCATCAGAGGCGATGGAATCGCTAAAGGTCCTGAAAAATGATTCTCTGGTAACCAAAAAGAATCAAAACCCAAGTTTTCGGCTATTTGCGCCTGACGACCCAAGTTCATGTCGTCTCTTTCATAAGTGATCTTCCAGGAGGTTACGCCGAGTTTCATTTTGCTCTGTCCTATTAATCTTGATTAAAAATTAAGGTTTTTATTTTATCTGTGGCACACTTTCCAAGCAAAATTTATGGAGGAAGAATTTTGAACCCTAATACCCCTGTCATTATTGGAGTTGCCCAGATATTAAAGAGAGGGTACGACAAAACTAATTTTAAAGAACCTATAGATCTAATGGTCGAGGCTTCGAAAAAAGCGGCTAAAGATGCTGGAAATCCAACGCTGGTGGAGAACCTTGACTCTGTAAGAGTGGTAAGGGGGTGGTGGCGCTATGAAAATCCGGCCGGGTATGTCTCCGCTGCCTTGGGATGCAAAGATGCGGAAACCGTGGGCACGGCTTACGGGGGTAACATGGTGCAGAACCTCTTAAATGCCAGTGCTAAGGATATTCTTGAAGGGAAAAATGATTTACTGATTTTGACCGGTGCCGAGGTGGGTAATGCGCAAGCCAAGGCGAGAAAGTTGGGCGAATCGTTACCTCAGAAAGAAACAGAAGGTGCTTATGATCGAGTTATAGGCGACGACAACTCAATGTCCTCGGAAGCTGAGATCGCGAGAGGAATCTTAAGGCCTATACAAATTTATCCAATGTTCGAAAATGCCTTGCGCGCTCAGCTAGGGGAAACTATCAGTGATCACAATGAGCGAGTAAGTGAACTGTGGGCCATGTTTAGCGCTGAGGCCGAGAAAAACCCTGATGCCTGGATATCAGAAGCGAAGACAGCAAGGGAGATTTCATCGCCGGGACCCAGAAATAGAATGATAAGCTTTCCATACCCAAAACTAATGAATTCTAATAACGCTGTAGATATGAGCGCAGCAATTATTCTTTGCAGTGTAGAAAAGGCAAAAAGCTTAGGAATCGACAAATCAAAATGGATTTACCCCTGGGTTGGCACAGAGGCAAATGACACATACTTGGTGTCCGAGCGCGAAAATCTCTACTCTTCACCTGCGATTAGGATTGCGGGAACAAGAGCGATGGAACTTGCCGGCTTGTCGCCTGACAAGATTGATCTAGTGGATCTTTATAGTTGTTTCCCGTCAGCTGTTCAAATCGCCGCAAGGGAATTAGGATTTTCCCTTGATAGACCTTTGACGGTGACCGGTGGATTAACCTTTGGAGGTGGTCCCTTGAACAACTATGTTATGCATAGTATTTCGAGGATGGTGACTTTGCTTCGAGAAAGTCGAGAAAAAAAAGGAATGATCACAGCCAATGGAGGTTTTCTTACCAAACATTCGTTCGGGATTTATTCTGCGACTTCGCCGGTCCGGGATTTTCAATATGAAAATCTTCAGGCCGAAGTAAATGAAATGCCAACTCGAGAAAGCGTTACCGATTATGAGGGTCCTGCAACCATAGAGTCTTACACTGTAATGTTTTCTAACGGAAACCCTGACGTTGGACACTGCGCCTGTTTAACCCCAGAAGGCAAAAGAACCTGGGCTAATGTTGCGGATAAGGACGTATTGGAGTTAATGCAGGTCGAAGAGTTTTGCGGGCGGCAAGTGTTTCTTGACGGCAAAGGAACGCTATCTTTTTAGCTTAAAAGGGCTCGCACCCGGCTAAACTTATGCGCAGCATTTTTCGTTGGTGTCCTTGGTAGTCATTAACAGGAAAGTGCTGGCAGGCCCTATTATCCCAAAAAGCGACGCATCCGGGTTCCCATTTAAATCGGCAAGAAAATTGTTCTTCTTTAATTTTCTTAAAGAGAAACTCGAGTATAGGTTCACTCTCAGCTTGCGTCATTCCAACGAAGTTTAACGTGTGAGCTTCATTGACATAGATCAGTTTTTTTTTTGTCTCGGGATGTGTTCTTATTACAGGGGGGCTTGC
>CAJWLI010000094.1 GCA_913043075.1 uncultured Gammaproteobacteria bacterium | reverse complement strand
GCTTTTAATTTAGATGAATAAGGACCGCTCTTCAGCATTTTGAAATCGTGATTAAATTCAAGTAGCAAAGCCTGGCAATCTCGATATAAGACTTCAATGTGAGGAGTAACATGGCCTAAATCTGTTAGGATCCCCAAAGAAAAGCCTCTCGAACCTAGTATATACTGGCATGGCTCTTTTGCGTCGTGCGGAACTGCAACTGATTGCACATTCACCGTTCCTACTGAGAATTTCTCTCCGCAATTAAATCTTTTTAAAACAGGCACCTCGCCTATCTGTTTTTCGTTATAAGAACCGTGCGTTAAGATTACCGGGGTTTGAAATTTTCTAGCAAAGGCGCCAACGCCGTGCACATGATCTGCATGCTCATGAGTCACTAAAATACAGTCAATCTCTTCTGGTGAAAGATTTAATTTGGCTAATCTCGCCAAAGCCTCTTTCAGGGAAAACCCAAGATCGATTAAAAGACGTGTAGTGCCATCATCAAATACGGTAGAATTACCTTTGCTTCCGCTCCCTAATGAGGCAAACCTAATCGGCATAAGTCTATGTTGAATACTCTTTTATTATCTTGATCAAACGCTCCCTTAGCACTAAGTCCTCTGGACCAGGCGAAGACTCGCCAGACGGCGCAGCATTGACAATTATTTGACCGGACTGAGAGGTAACTGTTACTAGAAAAGGCCTCCCCTCTTTTTTTTCTTCTCCAGAATTGAATATTCTTTTCAGAAAACCGCTTTTTGAGTTTGCGAGGGATGAGTAGTTTACATAGTAAACGCCTGCAGAACGGTCAAGATCTACAACTTCTACCTCAGCATCTTCGAGAGCCCGACCAATGGTCGCCCAGGTTCTATCGAAATCGAGACGGTACTTAAGGACCGTCCCAGACTCTCCAGAAATCGTCTCCACTTTACTGGCCTGCCTTGTCGCAGCAGCTAACGAAATACTTGGCCCTTCGGCAATCCTTTCTCCGATATAGTAAGCGAGAGCGCTTAGCATCTTGGACTCAAGCGCTGGATCATCTGATACTCCGTCCCAAGGGGGACTCAGGTTTTCATCATTGCGTAATCTATTTCTTTCTTCCACGTATAATTCTGTACTTCCGGATCGAACACCAGCCTCAACAAGCACATTAAAAGAATATTCATAGAGCGAATCTTGGATTTCGTCTCTATTGAGATTACCTAGACTCTCAAAAATATTTTCCGCATCTCCACTCGACCCAACAACCCAGTCAGTCTCTATTCGGCCCCCGCTAACCTCAACTGAAGTTAAGGGAAAATTCTTTTCCTCAAAAAAAATAAGAACTCTCGGCCAGACTGTGGCAACCGGAAGATCAACAAAAACCCAACGATTATCTCCTAACCTTCTAATTAAGATTTGTTCTACTCCGAAATTTGTTGCGAGCGGATCTGGAAGACCCAGTTCAATTTCCGACCCCGACAAACCTCGAAAATCCTGAATATCTGGGATCGCCATAGGATCATTGAAGATTGGCGCGTCTAATTCGCTCGGGATTTTTGTTGGTTTTGAAGTTCCTTCCTCGAGTTTTTTTTGTGCATCACTTTTTCCTAACCAGCCAAGGGAACCGCAGCTGCTTAAAAACAAAAGGACAAAAATCAAAGTTGTTTTTCTCATTAAATCGCTCCCGCCTGTAACAGCGATTCTCGTAACAAATGGTGATGTTCAGGAGCTAGCTCCGTCATGGGAAGACGAATCCCGTTTTCGATCTTTCCCATTTCATACAACGCCCATTTTACGGGAATAGGATTAGATTCAAGAAAAAGATCTCTATGCAAACCCCTCAATTCTGAGTCTAAATTCTTTGCTAGCTCGAAATTTCCAGACAATGCTGCTTCAGACATCTTTGCCACTCTCATCGGGGCTACGTTAGCTGTAACGCTTATTGTGCCGCTCCCACCCATAAGCATTAAGTCGCAGGATGTTTCGTCGTCACCAGAATACACCTTGATATCACTAGTACTCATAATCGCCTTTGCTCTTTCTAGATCGCCAGTAGCTTCTTTGATTCCAATCACCAAATCCGATTCGTTTAGGTGAGCTATTGTCTCTGGTAGCAAATCGCAACCTGTCCTGCTAGGAACGTTATAGAGTATTTGGGGAAGCTCAACGCTTCTGGCAATCTCTGAAAAATGTTGGAAAAGCCCCCTTTGTGTTGGTTTATTATAGTAAGGAGTGACCAACAAGCATGCGTCCGCTCTCGAATTTTTAGCGGCCTTGGTTAACTCTATCGCCTCAGAAGTTGAGTTTGCACCGGTCCCAGCTATTACGGGAACTCTTCCCGCTGCAGCCTCTACTGCGCTTTTAACCAAGGAAAAGTGTTCCTTCATCGAGACGGTCGCGGATTCTCCAGTCGTTCCAACTGGGATTATAGCTTCAGTACCCTGATCGATTTGCCATTCGATAAGATCTCCAAATCGAACCCAATCAATTTCACCATCGCTCTTCATTGGGGTGACCAGCGCCACCGCGCTTCCGCTCAACATGAATTGTATTTCTTAAAGGACTTACGGAGTCTCATCTTACTGCGACCTCTGGAGTTTACAAGCTTACTCAAGCTTTCTTGATCCGAAAAGTGAATACATTATCTAGGTTTTGTACTAATAATAACTCATTACCGCTCTGTTTCGAGAAGACATTGAAATCTCGCTCAGAGGAGGGGTCGTCGCTTACCACTTCCACGACCGAGCCTTGATCAACCGAGTTCAAAGCCTGCTTAGCTTTCAGCAATGGGAGCGGGCAGCTAAGCCCTCTTGCGTCCACTTTTTTATCAATCAATTAATCCTCCTGTCTGAACTGCTTGCAATAGATTTGTTAGAACGACGTAGAATGAAAAATAATCGTTGTGCATAGTACAATAGCTTTATTATGGCAAAAATATTCTTCTTTTTTTTATTTATAATTTTCTCATCATCTATTAGAGGTAACCCGTCTGAATTGCCTACATTCGGAGATAGGCTGTCAGGGACAATATCTATTGAAAAAGAGAGAAAATTAGGCCAAAAATTTCTCAGGTCACTTAGGGCTCAAGCGCCCATTTTAGATGATCCAATACTGCAAGACTATTTAGAGCACCTGATCTACCGCTTGGCAGTTCACAGCGAACTAGACGACAAAAGGATAGATTTAGTTCTAATAAAAAACCAAAACATCAATGCTTTTGCAGCACCAGGGGGAATTATAGGATTGCACCATGGTTTGTTCCTATACGGAGAAACAGAACACGAATTATCAGCAATTCTCTCGCATGAACTTGCTCATTTAAGTCAGCGCCACTTCGCAAGAAGACTAGATGAAAGCAAAAAAAACTCAGTTATAAGCTTAGCGGGTTTCCTGGCAAGTATTATTCTGGCAGCCACAGCGAGTGGGGATGCGGCAATGGCAGCCATAACGAGCACGCAGGGATTAGCGCAGAGTAAAACCCTTCGTTATTCTCGAGATCGAGAAGCAGAAGCCGACAGGGTGGGTATCGAAACACTAGCCCTCGCAGGAATGGATCCAAAAGCTATGGCTCTTATGTTTGAAAGACTTCAGAGATCAAGTAGGTATATGGGTTTAAATAAGGTTCCCGAGTTCCTTAGAACTCATCCAGTCACTAAATCTCGTATCGCTGACTCCTACAATCAAGCAATGAAATACCCGGAGGAAAAGCCCTCTCTTCGTCTAAATTATCAGTTAATGAGGAGTCGCGTCAGAGCTATAACAGCGATTGACAGATCTGACGAGTTGACACGTTTCGAGATTCTTTCAAACTCCTCTGTTCACGAAATAGAAATAGCCGGGAAATATGGGTTGGTTCTTGTAAACACAAAAGAAAACCAAAACACAGAAGCGTTATCCATATTAAGAGAGCTAATCAAGAAATATCCGTTGAACATAAATTTTCGAATTGCTGAAGCTGAGATTTATGAAAGTTTGAATGAACTAGAGATGTCCCAAAAAACTCTCGCGCAAGCACTTGAAACGTCTCCAGGGAATTATCCTCTAACCGTAAAATATGCAGAAATTCTTCTAGCGGCCGGAAAGCCAAAATTAGCCGTCGAAGAGCTTCAGCCACTGAGTACAACTCGCCCCGGCGACCTCTTCGTCTGGTACTTGCTCGCAGAATCTTACGGACTAGCGAGGAATATACCGGCGCTCCACGAGGCACGTGCGAAGTTCTTTTCACTTAAAGGAAACTTCGAGCAAGCGATAAAACAGCTCAGCTATGCTCTGCCATTAGTCACAAACGACTTCCAGGCTTCAGCGAGAATACGTCAAGATATGAAAGATATAATTAAACTAAAGAATTCTAGGTAACGTCCTGATAGGAAACCTATGTCGAGGAAAAAACTATGGATTTTTTTCTTCTTAGTCTGGTGGTGTTTTACGCTTGAAAGTCCAACATTCTTTGCAGGGGAACCATTGCTTTTTTCCTTATCTCTTCTTGGACATTGATTTCATTTAAGCCTTGCAACAACGTATTTTCAAGGTTTGCGAGAGTATTCATTCCCATCCATGGGCAATGAGCACAGCTCCTGCATGTAGCTCCGTTCCCGCCGGTGGGCGCTTCTATAAAAGTTTTCCCAGGCGCTAAAGAGCGCATCTTGTGAAAGATACCGGTATCTGTAGCTACGATAAATTTTGTATTCGGAAGATCGACAGCAGCTCGAATAATCTGTGTAGTAGATCCCACAACGTCCGCCAACTCAATCACCCCGGGAGGAGATTCTGGGTGAACTAAAACGGCTGCATCCGGGTGAACGCTTTTGATTGCTTTGAGGCCATTGGCTTTGAACTCTTCATGAACAACACACGAGCCGTTCCATAGGCGCATATTTGCACCTGTCTGCTTATTGATATAAGAGCCCAGAAATTTGTCTGGTGCCCATATAATGGGCTTCCCCCCTTCCATAAGAAACTCGACGACTTTCAATCCAATGCTGGAGGTCACCACCCAGTCCGCCATTGCTTTGACTTCTGCAGACGTATTCGCGTAAACCACCACAGTATGATCTGGGAAACCTTCACAAAACCTTTTAAAAGAATTTGGAGGGCAGCCAAGATCTAGAGAGCAAGTAGCCTCAAGAGTAGGCATCAGTATGCGTTTTTCCGGGCTCAATATTTTCGCTGTTTCTCCCATAAACTTTACGCCAGCAACGATTAATGTTGTCGCATCAGAGCGCGCTCCAAACCTGGCCATCTCCAAAGAGTCAGATACGACCCCCCCTGACTCCTCCGCGAGCTCTTGAATCGCGTCATCAGTATAATAATGAGCGACGATCGAGGCATTGTGCTTTTTTAACAACCTTAAAATACGCTTTTTATGGGCACGAATTTCTTCATCACCCATCACGTGGCTTTGGTGAAGCGGCACCTCGAAATCCAACTTAGCCATTTACTGTAATTTCCAAAGTTAAAAATTGTCTCATGCCTTTCACATCCATTGACCCTTGTCTTCCTACAATAGAGATATACAGTAAACATGTGAAGAATTCACTCCCAATTGATTACGTAACGGATTTATCTAAAAATCTTTGATCCATCGTCGAATATGACTCTCTCTTGAATGCAACAAAGACTTTCCCAACATGTTTCTTGTTTTTTAAAATGGAAGAGGTATCATTGGCGCCGTCTTTAGGGCCGTTAGCTCAGTTGGTAGAGCAGTTGGCTTTTAACCAATTGGTCCCGCGTTCGAGTCGCGGACGGCCCACCAAAAAATGGGGCTCTTAGCAGAGCCCCCTTTTTTTCTCACGCTCAGACCAGAAAATCCCAGAAACCCATCATATCTTGATGAAAAACGTTGGGGAGTCCCTCTGAGGTTCCAATACGCGCGCCGACACTGCCATAACCCGCCCTAATTCCATAGAGCATTAAATCACGCTCACTAGTCTCGCGCCCACTCTCACCAAATAGGGGATGCATATAAATCCCGTTTTCTTTAA
>CAJWLI010000093.1 GCA_913043075.1 uncultured Gammaproteobacteria bacterium | reverse complement strand
TCTCGGCGTTTTAACGTCAGTTTTTACTCTGTCCCATACTTTTTCAAATTTACTTTGGGGAGCTATGGCCGATTTACGAGGGTTTAGATTAGTTTTCCTGAGTTCAATTATATTTTGGATACTCTCGACCTTAGTTTATTTCTTCTCTGTTTCTTTTGCTGCATCCATCGTAGTTTTTTCAGTTGTAGGTGCATCAATCTCAGGTTTTGAAAATTCTTCTCGAGCAATTGTCTTGGAGTTCGGGACTTTAAAAGAAAGACCCAATCTGATTGCCACTACAAATACTGCCGCTCAGATGGCGGGAGCACTCGGACCGCTGCTTGGGGGGTTGATTGCTTCTTGGCTTGGATATAAAGCTGTGTTTTTTTTAGGAATCTGTTTCTTGTTTGCGGCAGCGCTGATGGTAATTATTTTCGTTCCCGAGCCAAGAAAAAGGTTTAATGACTTGGAAACACGAGTTAGGTAGACTTCTCCAAATAATTTTCTCTAGCGTGACTCTGAGAGGTAAAAAAGTAAACTTTCTAATAGTAAAGGCCCGATAAGAAAAGTTTTACTTAGAAAAAAGCGTTGGCTGACCATGTAAAAATAAATGGATTTACAATGGATGATTTCCCAAGAATAAAAAGGCTTCCTCCTTACATCTTTAGCATTACTGACGATTTAAAACGCGAAGCTCGGGCAAACGGGGAGGATATCATAGACTTTGGAATGGGGAATCCCGATCAGCCCACACCAGAGCATATAGTAAGGAAATTGGTGGAAACTGTTCAAAGAACTGATACTCATCGATATTCTCAATCTAAAGGCATCCCAAGATTAAGGAAAGCAATTTGCGATTGGTATAAAAAAAAATTCGACGTTGATCTTGATCCAAACTCTGAAGCCATTGTTACTCTTGGTTCAAAAGAAGGGATAGCCCATTTAGCAATGGCGATATTGGGTCCAGGCGACGCGGTCCTCGTCCCTAATCCTTCTTACCCAGTCCATCCTTACGGATTTGTAATAGCAGATGCGGATGTGCGACATGTCCCGCTTATTAAGGACAGCAACTTTTTCAATGAGCTAGAACTAGCGGTAAACAACAGTTGGCCCAAACCAAAAGTGATGGTCGTAAACTTTCCGGGAAATCCCACGACCGAGTGCGTTGATTTGTCTTTCTTCGAAAAGCTAATTGCGTTCGCAAAAGAACACAAGATTTGGGTTGTTCAAGATTTGGCTTATGCGGATTTAGTTTTTGACGGTTACGAAGTGCCCAGTATCCTTCAGGTGCCTGGAGCTAAGGATATCGCCGTTGAGTTTTACACTATGTCTAAAAGTTATAATATGCCTGGCTGGCGAGTTGGATTTTGTGTTGGTAATAGGGATCTCGTAGGAGCCTTAGCTAGGATAAAATCATATTTGGATTACGGAACTTTTACTCCGATCCAAGTAGCAGCAATAGCTGCACTGGAAGAAGACCAAAGTTGTGTGGAAGAGATTCGTAATACTTATTTGCTTCGAAGAAACGTTTTATGTGATGGCCTTAACTCTATTGGCTGGCCTGTAACTCGACCGAGGGCAACTATGTTTGTGTGGGCCCAAATTCCTGAACAATACAGGCACCTGGGGTCCCTAGAGTTTTCAAAACTACTTCTGCAAGAAGCCAAAGTAGCAGTTTCTCCTGGAATTGGCTTTGGTCAGTACGGTGATGATCATGTTCGATTTGCTTTGATCGAAAATGAGCACAGAACTCGCCAGGCTATTCGAGGGCTCAGAAAAATGTTTAGGTCCCATCCGACTGGAATCCCACAATGAAAATTGGTATCTGTGGGGTAGGCACAGTAGGGGCTAGCTTAATAAGCCTAATTAAAAAAAATCGAGATGAAATTAGCAAAAAATTAGAAGATGAAATTTCCATTTGCCAAGTGGCATCCCGAAGGGAGAATCCACAATGCGATCTTAGTGGCATAAATATCACAAATGACATCTATGAGGTTGCTAAAAACCCCTCTGTAGATGTACTCGTAGAGCTCATTGGTGGTACTGAAGACGCAAAAGATCTCGTTTTGTTGGCCGTGAAAAATAAAAAGCATGTTATCACAGCCAATAAAGCGCTGATTGCTATGCATGGTCACGAAATATTTTCAGCAGCTAGACAGGTGGGTGTATGTGTGCTTTTTGAGGCCGCCGTTGCGGGTGGCATTCCAATTATTAAATCCATTCGAGAAGGCTTAGTTGGAAATGTAATCACTAGAATCGCAGGTATTTTGAACGGGACCAGTAACTTTATCCTGAGCGAAATGGCATCAAAAAAGCAACCCAGAAAATTTGATGAAGTTTTGAAAGAAGCTCAAAAAAAAGGGTATGCAGAGGCAGATCCGTCTTTTGATGTTAATGGTATAGACGCGGCTCACAAAATTACTATTCTCGCGATGATTGGTTTTGGGATTAAGGTCGAATTTGAATCCGTTAGCATTGAGGGAATTTCTGAGATAGCTTTAGAGGATATGATTTTAATTGATGAATTTGGGTTTTCGTTAAAGCCATTAGCTGTTGCGTTTCGCATTTCAGATGGAATAAGCCTTCGTGTGTACCCTGCAATGATTGAAAAGGAGAAAGTCTTCTCGAAAGTGGATGGTGTAACAAACGCTGTTTTAGTGGAAGGGAGTTCGGTGGGTGAAACTTTGTATGTCGGTCCGGGCGCTGGCGGTGACGCCACGGCTTCTTCTGTGATATCTGATCTAGTTCATCTTTCAAGGGGGAGTAAGATTCCTAATGAAGGGTTTTTAGAGCTGAAAGAAGCTCCGACCATTGAAGAATCCTCTATCGAGACGGGTTCATATATTAGATTAGATGTTCAAAATATGACCGGTGTGATGGCATCAATTTCTTCCGTGCTTGAAAAAAATTGCATTGGGATAGAATCAATAATTCAGAGAGAAGTAAGTGAATCGATTGCGCGAATTGCAATTATAACAAGCATAGTCAATGCGAAAGTTCTCCATGAGTCTTTAAGACAGTTGGGCGCGCTGCCCGCGGTGATATCTGCCCCAACGAAAATCGAAATATTTAAGAGCTAAAACTTCGATGGATCTTAGATGCTCGTTGTCTTTTTAATTACAAGAATATTTTGGGTCCCTTCCCATGGTATAGCTACAAAACATTCATTCAGCTACAATTATTTAAAACGAACCGAAGGCATTGACCATTGGAAATTTCCGGACTTTTGATTCAAATCAGTGAACTAAAAGAGCGCGTTGGTGCTCTTAGGGGGCACCTTTGACTTTGAAACAAAAATAGAACGATTAAAAGAAATTGAGCTGGAGTTAGCTGAATCGTCTGTTTGGGACGCTCCGGATTACGCTCAGAAATTAGGTAAGGAAAGGGCTTCCTTAGAAGCTGTAATCGGGAGGGTAGAAAAGATTCTAAGAGCTATTGAAGATACGTCGGAACTGCTTGAGCTAGCTAAAGAAGAGGAAGATTCGAATATTGTAGATGAGGTCCAGGTTGAGATTCGAGAAATCTCGAGGTCTTTGGAATCTTTAGAGTTCAGGAAAATGTTTTCCGGTAAGGTCGACAACAGTTCAGCTTATGTTGATATCCAGTCAGGGTCAGGTGGCACTGAGGCGCAAGATTGGGCTGAAATGTTGATGCGAATGTACCTAAGATGGGGTGAATCGAGAGGGTTCAGTGCAGAGATTATTGAAGTATCCGGTGGCGATGTGGCAGGAATCAAAGGTGCGACAATCCTTTTTCAGGGCGAGTTTGCGTATGGTTGGTTGAGAACAGAAACCGGTGTTCACAGATTAGTTCGAAAATCTCCCTTCGATTCGGGTAATAGAAGACATACATCTTTCGCGTCTATATTTGTCTCTCCGGAGTTGGATGAAGAGATCGAGATAAAGCTCGAAATGTCTGATGTTCGGATAGATACCTATCGGGCGAGCGGAGCAGGTGGGCAGCATGTTAACAAAACTGATTCAGCAGTGCGGTTAACGCATCTCCCTTCTGGTATAGCGGTTCAATGTCAGAAGGAGCGATCCCAACACAAGAATAAGGATCAGGCGATAAAGCAACTGAAAGCGAAGTTGTATGAGATCGAAGAGCAGAAGCAAAGAGCTGAGATGCAAGGGATAGAGGATAAAAAATCAGACATTACATGGGGCAGTCAAATTCGGTCATATGTTTTAGATTCAGGGCGAGTGAAAGATTTGCGCACAGGAATTGAAACTAGTAACACCCAGGCGGTTCTTAATGGCGACCTCGACAATTTTATCGAGGCTAGTCTGAAGATGGGAGTGTGACTAATGAGTGAAAAAGTTGAGGTAGATGAACTCAGCGAATCAGATGTGTTAGCGCTTCGAAAAAAACGATTGGATGAATGGAGGAAATCAGGCGATGCCTATCCAAATGATTTTAGGAGAAGCAACTTAGCAGTAGAAGTTCTCAGCTTGCATCAAGCAAAAGAAAAAATTGAGTTAGAGGAACAAAAGATAAGTGTTTCGGTGGCCGGAAGAGTCGTTCTTCGTCGCTTAATGGGAAAGGCTAGCTTCATTACTCTTCAAGATTCAAGTGGTCGTATTCAGCTTTATGTGCGCCAAGATAAAATAGGTCTTGAAGCATATGAAGAATTTAAGCGATGGGATCTAGGAGATATTGTTGGCGGTGTTGGTTATTTAATGAAAACTAACAAAGGTGAACTGACCGTTAACATCAAAGAAATTCGATTACTAACGAAGTCCCTTAGACCTATGCCTGAAAAACACAAAGGCTTAACGGATTTAGAGAAGCGTTATCGCCAGAGATATCTAGATCTGATGGTGAACGAAAAGACTAGAAATGTTTTCCAACTTCGATCTCTTATTGTTAGTAAAATTCGACAGTTTTTCACTGGCGAGGGGTTTATGGAAGTGGAGACCCCTATGTTGCTCAACCAGCCGGGAGGAGCGACAGCTTTGCCCTTCACCACCCGATATAATGCCCTGGACGCGTCAATGTATTTGAGAGTCGCCCCTGAGTTGAACCTCAAACGTTTGATTGTTGGCGGTTTCGACAAGATTTTCGAGCTAAATCGAAACTTTAGAAATGAGGGCGTCTCAACCAAGCACAACCCAGAATTCACAATGCTTGAGTTCTATTGGGCGTATGCCGACTACCACGACGCAATGGAGCTAACCGAGATACTTTTAAAGGAATTAGCGCTCGCCGTGAGAGGATCTACTACTATTGAATTCGATGGGGTCGAATTAGAATTTGGCAAACCATTTGCTAGAAAAACTATGCGGGAAATGATTTGTGAGAGCAGTCCAAGTATTAATCAAGGGCAGCTCGATGACCTTCAAACTCTTAAAAACATCGCGGAACGAACTAATATTTCGGTCGCTCAGAACTGGGGCGAAGGAAAGATTATAATGGAACTTTTTGAGGCTTTGGTAGAGAACAAAATTCAGCAACCTACCTTTGTGATTGATCATCCGGCCGAGGTTTCTCCCTTAGCTAGGCGTAAGCCCTTGGAACCGGATCTAACAGAAAGATTCGAACTCTTTATAATGGGTAAAGAAATAGCAAATGGCTTCTCTGAACTTAACGATCCTGAGGATCAGGCTGAGAGATTTCAAGCTCAAGTTAGAGCTAAGGAGTCCGGAGATAAAGAGGCAATGCACTTTGATCAAGATTATATCGCTGCGCTTGAGCATGGACTGCCGCCTACAGCTGGAGAAGGAATAGGGATAGATCGGTTAGTAATGCTAATGACTGACTCGCCCTCTATTCGTGATGTCTTGTTGTTCCCTCAGATGAAAAGCAAAAATTAGACCGTGGGTCAAGGACAAATAGCATTAGAGCAAAGTTGGTTAAACCGACTGTCCATTGAATTCGAAAAACCTTATATGGTGGAGCTGAAAAAATTTCTCATTGAGAGCAAAGGCAAAGGAAAAAAAATTTTCCCTCCTGGCAAGCATATTTTTAGAGC
>CAJWLI010000092.1 GCA_913043075.1 uncultured Gammaproteobacteria bacterium | reverse complement strand
AACGATATTTACCACGCCTCCGGTCGCGTTTCTCCCAAATAAAGTCCCTTGAGGTCCCCGAAGCACCTCTACCCGAGCGACATCAAAAAACTCATTAGCGTTTAGATTCGTTCCGTAGGGTATTTCATTTTGGTGAATCGAAACCCCAGCGTCTGCTGAGGACGATATTACCAATTGACCGATGCCTCTGATTGAAAAGCTCGAGCCGCCGAAGTTGGTCGATGAGAAAGATACATTGGGAGCCTGCATCTGGAGGTCTGAGGGGTTAATCACTCCCTTGTCCTGCAGCATGTCTCCCGTGAGTGCAGTAACGGCTATTGGGACGTCTTGAAGGCTTTCTTCTGATCGCTGAGCAGTTACAATTATTTCTTCGAGTGCCGTCTCTGAGATCGCCGATACAGAGACTGTAGAGCCAAGCAGTCCGAGCATCAGAGAAAGCAGATACGGAAGTCTTTGAGAACGGAATACGTTCATCATAATCTCCCCTTTTGTTATCTTATTTTCTGCGTGCTTGTCTCGGCATTCTTATAATTTATGTGAGAACAGACTGCCACGTCAGATTGAACGATAACTTGCTGAATATCGGGTTGCAACAGCGAATTCGCGCTTTGATCAAATTTATTCGTACAAAACGCACATTAAGGGTCCGGATTTCGGAAAAAGCCGGCGAAACAGCCACTACGCTTGTTCACTCGCCTATAACGGGGACGCTTTTCATAGATTCTGAGATGCTCTCTTCAGGGAGATCTAAGTCTGTGATCTCGCCAGAAAGGAATTTTTCATAAGCAGGAAGATCAAGATGCCCGTGACCGCATAGAGCGGTTAAGATGACCTTTTCTTCACCGGTTTCTTTGCACTTAAGGGCTTCATCGATTGCCGCCGCTATCGCGTGAGTAGGTTCCGGTGCGGGCACAATGCCCTCGGATCGAGCAAACTGGACAGCCGCCTCAAAACAGGCAGTTTGTGGCACCGACGTGGCTTCGACCAGACCCAGATCATAGACGTGGGATACCAGGGGAGCCATGCCGTGGTATCTGAGTCCGCCAGCGTGGATGGGCTCGGGGATAAATTGATGTCCGAGAGTGTGCATTTTCATTAGTGGAGTCAGGCCAGCAGTATCTCCGAAATCATAACGGTACTCTCCCTTGGTTAGCGTTGGACATGCTGCTGGCTCCACACACCTTATCGTTGGATTCATTCTCCCAGCTAGCTTCTCTCTCAAGAAAGGAAATGATAATCCACCAAAATTGGAACCGCCTCCGGTGCAGCCTACCAAGATATCAGGCGTCTCTCCTACTTTGGCAAGTTGCAGGAGCGCTTCTTCGCCGATGATCGTTTGGTGAAGAAGGACATGGTTTAACACGCTACCAAGAGCATACCTAGTTGACGGATCCTCTACCGCTTCCATCACAGCTTCAGATATGGCTATCCCAAGAGACCCTGGGTGCTTCGGATCTTCTTCTAGTAGTTTTCGCCCGAATTCAGTTTTATCAGATGGACTTGGGTGGACCTCGCCGCCCCATAATTGCATCATTGTCTTTCTATAGGGCTTGGATTCGTAAGACGCAGCTACCTGCCATATCTCGCATTCAATCCCAAATTGTGCGCAAGCAAAGGCCAGTGAGCTGCCCCACTGGCCTGCTCCAGTTTCAGTTGTGAGTTTTTTGATGCCCTCTTGAGCGTTGTACCAGACCTGCGGAACGGCAGTATTTGGCTTGTGAGAACCTGCCGGGCTAACGCCTTCGTATTTGTAGTATATCCTAGCGGGCGTATCGAGTAGCTTCTCTAATCTGTGCGCCCTAAACAATGGACTGGGTCTCCAAAGCTTGTATACTTCTTGGACTTCCTCTGGGATATCGATGAAGCGCTCCCCGGACATCTCCTGCTCTATCAGGGCCTTTGGGAATAAGGCATCAAAATCTTCTCCCGTGGCTGGCTGGTGAGTGCCTGGATGGAGCGGAGGCGGCGGAGGTTCGGGCAAATCAGCTACTATGTTGTACCATTTTGTAGGCATTTCCGTTTCGTCTAGCAAAATTTTTGTCTGAGTTCCCATGGAAGATTTTTACACCTTGTAATAGTTGTGCTTGATCGGCTGATGATAAGGAAGCTTGAAAAAAGATGCTAATCTTATTTTTTCATTTTGACGAGAACTTGCTATCTGCTCGATAATCGTCTTTTTTTTGGAGTCAATATGAGTGTTGGTACTTGGGAGCCTCCCGGGCAAAAGAAGCGAACCAATATAAAATTAAGCTTGATAAGAAGGTTTTTAAGTTTTGCTGAGTCGGTAGACTTCGAACACAAGTTAGATTACACAGACTTTCGCTCCGCTGGGCTTGAGAAAGAAAGCTGGGTAATGTCAAAAGAAAAAGAGTATTGGACGGAACTGGTTTCTCTGGAATTAGGGGAGTTAGAATCGCTCGCCCGACTTTTCACAATACTAGAGAGAGACCTTTCTGGTTGGGAGGGCGGTAAGTTTTGCCCGGTGATATATATCGTTAAGGAGTTAAGGAAGAGGGACGAATCAATATCAGAGCTCAAGCGCTGGATAAAAATACATTCTACTAATCGCTACTTACCCTATGGAAGCGCGATATGAAGGGAGTTCTTTTAAGAATTTAAGTATAATCCGCGTTGGCAGATGAGGCATGGCATATGAGAAGTGCTAAAAAAGAACGAAGTACTCTAGAAACTCAAATTTCTGTTTCGGTCAATCTAGATGGTTCTGGGAAAAGGGACTTTAATACTGGCTTGCCTTTCCTCGAACACATGCTTGATCAAATAGCCAGACACGGGATGTTCGATATTGAGATTAAGGCAAGCGGCGATCTAGAAATAGACGCTCATCACACGGTAGAAGATATTGGCATCACGCTTGGCCAAGCTTTCGCTGAGGCAGTTGGAGACAAGAAAGGAATTCGGCGTTACGGCCATGCTTATGTTCCGCTTGACGAGGCCTTATCAAGGGTAGTGGTAGATTTTTCAGGTCGGCCAGGTCTAGAGTATGCCATTAATTTCTCAAGGCCTTTTGTGGGGGATTTTGATGTTGATCTGTTCTTTGAATTTTTTCAGGGGTTTGTGAATCATGCGATGATCACTTTGCACATAGAAAATCTAAAAGGCCACAACGCTCACCATCAAATCGAAACAGTCTTTAAAGCCTTTGGAAGAGCTCTCAGAAATGCTCTTGAAGAGGATCCAAGGATGCAAGACCAGATGCCCTCAACAAAGGGGACACTTTAATTGTTGATAATTCCAGCGATTGATCTGCGACAGGGGAAGGTCGTTAATTTGAAGCAAGGAAAAGTTAACGAAGAGACAGCCTACTCTGATAATCCAATAAAAATTGCCGACAGATGGATCGAGGAGGGTGCGACGCGATTGCACATCGTCGATTTGGATGGCGCGTTTAAGGGCAGTCCTATTAATGGAAAAATCGTAAAAAAAATAAAGAACAAGTATCCCACGATCGAGATTCAGTTAGGTGGTGGCATTAGAACCAAGCAAGACATTGTGGGCTACCTTACTGCGGGCGTAGATTTTTTGATTTTGGGAACAAAGGCGGTCACGGCCCCAGATTTCTTAAACGAGATTTGTTCTGAGTTTCCCGGAAAGATTATCTTAGGTTTGGATGCGCTGGACGGTAAAGTTGCTACTCATGGCTGGGAAGAAATAACGCAGATTGATACCTATGAATTTGCAAGTGAAGCGGCGAAGTCGGGCGTAGTTGCAATTATTTTCACGGACATCGCGAGTGATGGGATGATGCAAGGCTTAAATCTGAAAGCCACCATAGACTTGGCTGAAAAAGTTTCTGTCCCAATTATCGCATCTGGAGGAGTGAGGGATCTTGATGACATCGAGGCCTTGGGGATGGCTAGTCAAGGTTTAGATTCAGCCATAAGCGGTGTTATTCTTGGGAGATCTCTTTATGAGAAAACTTTGACGGTCTCTCAAGCAATAAAAAAGACTGCTGAAATAAGTAAAACAGCACTCAAAGAAAGACGTTAGTTTTTTGGGCACATCTTCTAATTAGTCATTTGAGCTAGGTTGCGAGTTAAGTTTGTGAAGACCCGTCAGAACGTTCAGTGCTTGGTAAAGTTGAAAATCTCGAAATATTAAGTCGGATTCCTCTTTTTTTGTTTTATTGTCGACTTTCTGGCTGTCGCTATTTTTGTTAGTTAGGTGCCCCGAAAGGTTTTTCTCAGAAATTTTTAAGTTGTTTCGGTTTCGTGGAGTTACCCTATGTCTGGGCACGTTGATGTCAGGGATTATTCCCTCTGCTTGTATGGATCTTCCGTTGGGAGTGAAGTATCTGGCAGTAGTAAGTTTTACAGCTCTAGTTTCTGTTATCGGGATAATAGTTTGCACAGACCCTTTCCCAAACGTATTTGTCCCCATTACGATTGATCTCTCTTGGTCTTGCAGCGCCCCCGCGAGGATTTCAGAGGCTGACGCGGACCCTTCGTTCACTAATGTTACTATTGGGAGGCCTGAAAGCATGTCGCCTGGGCGTGCTTCGTACCTATTTTGAGATTCTTCAAGGCGGCCCAAGGTGTAGACAATCAATCCCTTATCTAAGAAGGTGTCCGCTACATCTACAGAAGCTCTTAAAATTCCTCCAGGATTATTTCTCAAATCTATTATGAGTCCATTTAAGTTTCCAGAATCTTTAAGTTTTATTATGGCTTCACGAACTTCCTGCGCTGTGCGCGCCTGGAACTGGGCTATCCTTAAGTATCCAAACCCCTCCTCCAAATATCTTTGGCGAACACTCGAAACTTTAACTAATTGCCTTGTTAAGTTTAAGTCGATGACTTCTGAGGTTCCTTTTTTTAAGATTGATAGAGAGATATTTGTTTCGGGTTCTCCACGCATTATTTTAACCGCATCGCTTATCGACATTCCTTTAACGGAAATGCCGTCGAGGTTTGTGATGAGATCACCGCTCTCTATTCCTGCTCGAGATGCCGGTGTGTCGTCTATCGGGGAGATTACTTTTATAAAACTCTGTTCTTTTATTATTTCAATACCAAGGCCACCATAATTTCCTGAGGTTGATTCTTCAAAATTTTTGATAGCTTCTTTGTCAAGATACACGCTGTGAGGATCAAGCTCTGCAAGCATTCCTTTAATGGCTAGAATAAGAAGATCCTGATCAGTAATATCGTCCACATAGGACGACCGAATTCGCTTGAACGATTCTGCGAAAACTCTTAGGTCCTCGAGAGGTAGCATTGCTTCAGAGAATTCTGACTCCTCTTCCGCATTTCCGGTATTGCAAAAAAGTAAAAGCAGTAATAAAAAAAAGTTTCTCTTCATAGCTAGCTTTGTCTTTTCGATTCAAGCTTCAAGACCTTTTTCTCTGCTAACCAATCTTTAGGATTGCTTGCTTTCCCTTGAACTCTGATTTCGAAATAGACTCCTGTTTTTTGTTGTCCTCCGGAATTTCCGATGGTGGCGATAAGATCATTCGGGTTCACAATGTCTCCCGCGTCTTTTTTGAGAGTTTCGTTGTGGGCGTAAAGACTCATGAATCCGTCGCCATGTTTGATGATAATTAAAAGACCTAATCCTCTAAACCAATCGGAGAAAATTACGGTGCCGGGATAAACAGATCTTACAGGCGACCCCCTTTCCCCTTCTATGAAAAGCCCTTGCCATTTTAGCTCTCCAGTTCCTCGGTTATCTCCGAACTTATGGAGAATTTTTCCTTCTACAGGCATCTCTAACTTCCCTTTCATTTTTGAGAATTTCTTCGTATTCCAGAGTTGCTCATTTTTACGGTCTTTGCTACGCATCTCGGATAAAAAAGCAATAAGCGTTTCTTTATTTTCCTCGATATTTACAATTTTTCGCCGCGTCTTTCCTATTTCTAATTGCAATTCTCGGGAAATTTTTTTCTTCTCTTCTCTCTTCTGTTGCAAAGAAGTTTGCTCCAAAGCTAATTGCTTTATATTCGTCTCGATTTCGCTAACGCACTCTTGAAGCTCTTGCTCAACC
>CAJWLI010000091.1 GCA_913043075.1 uncultured Gammaproteobacteria bacterium | reverse complement strand
AAATTACATCAAGAGACTCTGGATCTAATTTTTGCAACCAGCCGAAGGGTGGAGGCCCTTTAAACGAGGGCATTGTCCCTGAGAGATAAAGCTCTCCGGGACCTCTATGAATTGTCATTACATTCCATCGCCCATTCGTGACACTTACGACTTCGGGATCTCCCTCTCGCGCAAAAACTCCACCCAAGGAAGCCTTTTGCCTACGATTTCCGCCACACTCAACAGGCCAACGAGAAGGATAATAACCTTCGAGAACATCCGTTCTGTCTAATTTCGTATAACCCATTTTCTAAGGTTTTTGAAAGAGTAATGTCATTCGATCACTTTCCCCAATTGACTCATACTTCTTTTTATCCTGTTCTTTCATTGCCATAGACGGAGGAAGTGTCCAGACCCCTCGAGGATGATTTTTTGTATCGCGCGGATTGGCGTTTAATTCTGACTTACCTAATAGAACAAATCCTTTTTTCTCTACCTCAGAAATCGCCCACTCTTCAGTGACGTATCCACTTTTCTTCATTGCCTCGATGCTTGTTCCCGGTTCAGCCCTGTGCTCGACAACGCCTAGTATCCCTCCCGACTTAAGTGCTGAATAAGCACTGTTCAAAATAACATCCAGCTGCGGACCTATCCAATTGTGCAAATTACGAAAAGTAAGGACGGCGTCGATCTCACCGGCTTTAGAGAATTTTGCATCGAGATTTACGATAGTCATCGCTTCAAAAATCTCTTTATCTTTGATTTTTTCTTCGAAACGGCGCCGGCTTTTTTCGTAATAACCACCTAAATCAGGATTAAAATGAGCAACGATTAAGTTTCCTGACTCTTTCAAGTATGGTGCTAATATCTCGGTGTACCAGCCTCCTCCTGGAGAAAGCTCAACAACACTCATATTAGATTCAAGACCAAAAAAAGATAAGGTCTCAAACGGATTTCTATAAACATCTCTAAGTACATTAGCTTCATTTCGCGAACTGCTCTCAACAAAATCTTTTAAATCATTTGAGTACGAATTAAATGAACACAATAATATTAGTAACAGCGAAAGTTTACTGGCTATTGAAATCAACATGATCAATTACTCCCATCATAAAACTTAAGAAACTTTAATTTAATTTTAAGTATTGTTCTCTTCAAGAGAGTTATTTAGTCCTTTAGGTAAATTACTTCAAAGAGATTCCAGGCGCATCCGAAAAAGCCTCCCAAAACCAAGACAAAAATAGGTAGCATGCTGATAATTAACCCGGGCATCCTTTTTTCAGCACTTACATAGTATCCAAGAGCGTAAAGCATCCTCCCTACTGGCCATAGCAGACCAATTACGGCTCCCCAAAAAGAATCCACGGCGAAAGAAAATAGCCATAGTGCAGGAAGAAAAATCACGATATGTTCTAACGTATTTTGATGGGCTCGAACATATCTTAGATATTCATCCGGACCATCGTGCGACGGAGCCTGAACACCAAATCTTCCTCTTGCTGAACCAGCTTTCATCAGGGTGTAATAGTAAGCTAGCAGCGCAATCCCAGTTGTTAAACCAGTATATGAAAGATCCTCCATGATAAAGCCTCTATTTATCTCTATGTTATAAAACGTTTTCTCGCTAAGTATGCCTAAGCTCTTTTTGTCCTTTTTGGCCTTTTCCTATTCGGGTAACAGGCTCTACAGATAAAGCACTGTCTTCCATCGCACCCTCTTGCACTGCAGAATTCTCGACCGTAGAAAATAATCTGTAAATGTAACTTATTCCAAGACTCCTTTGGGAATATTCTTTTTAAGTCTGCTTCGGTTTGAGTGACGTTTTTTCCATTAGATAAACCCCATCTTTGAGCAAGTCGGTGAATATGCGTATCGACTGGGAATGCCGGATGACCGAAGCCCTGAGAAATAACAACGCTAGCAGTTTTATGGCCTACTCCGGGTAATTGCTCTAGAGCTTCAAGACTTTCCGGGACAGACCCTTCATATTCCCGAACTAAGATATCGGATAGCTTTAAGATTGCCCGAGATTTTTTTGGAGCCAGTCCACAAGGACGAATAATGTTATAAACCGTTTCTGGATCAAGCGTTCTCATCTTCTTTGGCGTTCTTGCCGCTCGAAAAAGAGTGGGAGTAACTTTATTGACCCTCTCATCAGTGCACTGCGCGCTCAATAGCACAGCGACGAGCAGCTCGTAATTATTTCGATGATTCAGCGGGCTCGGAGTCTCGGGGTATAATTCATTCAGATGTCTGAGTATAAACTCTGCGCGCTCAATTTTCTTCATTTAAAATTTTTGGAGAGGAGAATTGACCTAAAACTATAAAGTAAGAATGGGTGATCGACCATGGCCCTAGCAACTTTTTAAACATTAATCCCTGGCATCTAAATTTGATCAAAATAAGTTACAAGTGATTAGCTCTAACACGACACATGATAGCTGGAGGAGAAAAAAAGGATTGAGAATAGTAATTGAATATCCTCTAAACGAAAAAGTATTAAGCTCAGACTACGAAATTAATTCATCGTGACCTTGAACTCTAAGGGTTTTCCCGAACCTTTAGAAATAGAGCTAAAGAGAGCCGAGACTGACAAAGAAATAAGAGATGGGGATAATCAATGCCCATAAGGTAATCGAGGAAACCAAACGAACTGCTTTGAGCTCAATAATAGCCTCTTTGGAGATCTGAGTTCCAACCGCAAAAAAACCAGACAAAAGAAAGACCTGGCTAACATCTCTAATTACTGATGATCCGACGGGCAAGTCAATAAATGATCCAATTCCAACCGAGACAGCGAAGAAAACAACAAAAAAGGGAAAAGCTATCTTCTTTTTTTCGCTCCGCTGGAAAAAGATCAAGAGAACCATCAAAGGTACCAAGAAGAGTGTGCGCAACATTTTTATCGTCGTAGAGGAATCTACTGCTCCGGGTCCATAATTCAAGGACGCACCAAGAACAGCGCTAGTATCATGGATCGCTAGTGCAGCCCACGCGCCGAATTGCAATTCCGAAAACCCCAGTAATTTTCCCAGCATTGGAAAAAATGCTATCGCTATTGCGTTTAAGACAAAAACAATGGTTACTCCAGTGGCAAGATCGGCTGGTCTCGATCTTATAATAGGAGCAATTGCTGCCATTGCTGTTCCGCCACAAATAGCAGTGCCTGATGCTATGAGCAATGAAAATTTGCTGCCGACCCGAAAAATTCGACCGATCAATAAGCCCAAAAAAAAAGCGAGGCTTACGAACAAAGCTAAAATAGGGAAAAAGACTTTTGTTAACTCAAAAACGTCAACGGCATTTATCGATAACCCGATTAAGATAATACCTATCTGGAGTAACCGTGTTGCAAAAATACGGGTATAGAATCGGTCATCTATACCACTGAAAATCGAAAAAGCGGCGCCTAAGCCTAAAGCTAAAATTGGAGAGCCCAGTGTTAACCCAATAGCTAAGAGTATGAGCGAGACGAAAACTAAGAACATATAGAGGATTACCTAATTTTTTTAAAAGAACCCGTAAGAACTCTTACTCTGTTCAACCCAGAACTACAAAAATTTCCCGGAGCAACATAAAGATCAAAACGCACCAACTCAAAATAAATAAGGAGAACCTGGCCCAGACATGGTTGACCGTGGCTTGAACGATGGAGTGAAAGAACCTTATAAAGCAATAGCTCCATGCTAAAATTAAGTAGAATTGATCCGTATGATTCTGAGCCCAAATGACAAATACGATCGCGTAGAAAAGAGTAGGCTGCTCCCAAAGATGGTTATAATTATCTGCTACTCTTTCCACTTTGCTTGGAAAAACGCCGCCCAACGCAGAGGGATGAGATAAATCCTGAAGATTGGTACCTTTTTGTTGAAGAACCAAAGACGCAGGCAATCTGGTAGCGTACATCCAAATCAACATTAACGTAGTGAGTGCTCCCATAAACAAAACAGGCTGTAATATAAGATCATTCATTGGTTTTCCCTATTTTTTAGAGGAGACTACCATAGCAGACAAAGACTCTCACCAAACCATTGAAGGCTGCAAGATTAGTTGCTAGATTGAAACTGAAAAAGAAAAATCTCAACCAAAACCTTTAGTTAAACTAACTCCGCGAACGATGTCACAATTAAAAGAGTAGAAACGAATTATGCAAAGTTTTTTAAACAAAACTGCAGTGATCACCGGAGCGGGCTCTGGTATGGGGAGGTATTTAGCTGTGCTTTTGGCAAAGGCTGGGTGCAACGTAGCAATTTGTGACATCGATGAAAGTGCGCTCGCTGAAACCTCAAAAATGGTGAATCACTACAACGTAGCCTGCTCGATGCACACCGTTGATATCGCGGATAGAGAACAAATAGACAACTTCTACGAAAAAGTTCTGGAACGCCACAAGACGGTTGAATTGCTTTTTAACAATGCTGGGATAACGGTGCTTTCCGACTTTGCAAACATGTCTGAAAAAGATTGGGATCGCGTTATTGACGTAAACTTTCATGGGGTAATTAATCTGTCCAGGAAGTTTCTTTCTCACCTAAGACTAAGACCAGAGGCTGCCCTTATAAATACTTCCTCCATCTTTGGGATGATTACAGTGCCCAATCAAAGTGTTTATCACGCCGCTAAATTTGCTGTTCGGGGTTTTACCGAGTCCATTGCGAAGGAGTTCAAAGGAACAAACTTGCAAATACATTCTGTTCATCCCGGCCATATAGGTACAAACATCCTCTCGTCGGCTAAAAGAGAAGAATCCGTTCCCGATTTGAACCTAGTCAACATAGTTGGAAAAGACATCTCTCAAGAAGAACAAGGCAAAATATTCAGAGAAAATGGGATGCATCCAAGCAGGGCTGCAAAGATTATTCTTAGCGGGATCAAAGCAAAAAGGTCTCGGATCCTTGTCGGGCTCGATGCGAAAATCATGGATCTTACGCAACGCCTAACGCCTAATCACTATCAAAAATTATGGCCATTCCTTTTATTGCCTTTGTTCGCGTTCCGCCGAGGATTAAGAAAACCTCTCTCCGATCTGCCCGGATAATATCGAATTTCCAAAAGCACTAATGCTTGGCAAGACTCAACGATCGAGGTGCTGAATCAAAAGAGTAGGGACACCTAAGGTATGAGATTTTACGGTACAAACAATCGTTCGCTGTTTTCGTCCTTCTCTGATATCCGACAATTCAACGCCATCATCAGCCAGTCGCCGATGGACCGAATGCAAATCATTAACAGACCAAGCTAAACCCCAAAACGAATCTTTAGGCTCGGTTTCTTTGTCTATTTTTCCGATAACTTCTATCGTTGTCTTATTTAGCCGAAAGAAAAGCATTCGCCCACCCCATTTTTCTACCGTCTGATCGAGGCTAAGCTTTATTCCAAACTTATCGCGGTATAAAGAAATAAATCCGTCGGGGTCATTGGTATTTATAACCACGTGATCTAATCGATCGATTTGAGATCGGTTTACTTTAGGTTTTGGGAGCTCTCCAGACTCATGCTCAATTGCAAAGAGAAAAAGACCTCTAGTTAAGCGTCGAGAAAAAAACAAGTTACGCCACGATCGCGATTTGTCCGTATGCGCGTCGAAGCCGTTTCCGAAAACAATTTTTTCTGTAGACACTTCCTTTTCTGAAAGTTCTTTTTTTAGCCTTCCTATGTCGCAGGTCTGAAACGCTAGACCAGTCAGTCCTTCTCCTTCAGAGTCGATAATCGAGGTCACAAAATCTGCTCCCACCCCCTTTTTTTTTGGCGCTAAGATTTCTAAATATGTATTCTTAAAAGAAAAGATCGCATTTTCCGTTCCTAAGTCATCATGTACACCCCGCCAAACAGGTTTGCATCCGAAAACTTTTGAATAATCGGATGACGCGGAAGACAAATCACGCGTCATTAAAATTAAATGATCAAGGCTACGAAACAAGGAAAATCACTTTTTAATGCTGATTTAAGTCACCATATCACTTCTCTTATACATAGATCTATTCAGACGAACCATTGTTATAGAAAAACCAGCACTTACTAGATAAGCTGACCTGAACCTAAAAATGTTAAGCATTAATTCAAAGGAAAAATCTATGAAAAACTTTTTC
>CAJWLI010000090.1 GCA_913043075.1 uncultured Gammaproteobacteria bacterium | reverse complement strand
CTTTTAGAGAATCTGCCAATGGAAGTCAGTTTAGAGAAGCCTCAAACTCCTCTGCTTTTAAAACGTTTGTGATGAAACAGCAGAGAAGAGTGCGAGCGGCCGAATTGCATTATCTTGACCACCCCTTTTTTGGTCTTGTTTTAAAAATAACCAGATTTTCAAAGGATACAAAAGAAAATTAGGTCTCAATCAAATTAACTGTGCTGGTTGGATAAGCAAACTCAGCGCCTTTTTGACTAATTATCTCCATGACCTCGAGCATTACTTTTTGTTTTACATCATGAAAACCAACCCAATCAGTTGTCTTAGTATGTGCATAGATAAAAAACTCTAATGCCGATGTGCCAAACGAATCAAGATTAACGATCAACGTCTGCTCTGAATCTATATCGTCATGGTTGGTAAGCATTTCCCTCACCTGATCTATAATCAAAGGCAGAGTCTCGGCGTCCTCATATCGGACGCCAATCCTTTCAAAAATGCGCCGATTCTTCATTCTAGAGGGATTCTCCAAAGCTATATTTGCAAACACTGAATTGGGAATATAAAGCGGTCTTTGGTCGAAGGTCCTAATTGCGGTTAACCGCCAACCGATTTTCTCTACTGTACCCTCTATTTCACGATCTGGGCTCCTTACCCAATCCCCTACAGAAAACGGTCTGTCCAAATATATCATCAGCCCTCCGAAAAAATTTGCCAAAAGGTCTTTGGCTGCAAAGCCCACAGCAATGCCTCCGACACCACCAAAAGCAAGCACCCCTGAGATGCTAAAACCTAGAGTCTGAAGGACCGACAAAACAACCGTGATGGTTACTGAAATACGGAGTAATTTCCCAACGGCGTTAGCAGTCGTAACGTCACCACCACTTGCAATAGAGGCGAATTCGATCTCGGTTATGAATTTTGTCAAAAAAAATCCTAGGAGACTGACTACCGCTATAAATCGCAACGGGTGAATTAATTTTTCTAGGTCAGAACCTGTGCTCTCTGCCATAATTTGCATTGCCCATGCTATCCCTACAATCCAGACCAACCAACTGGAAGGTTTTTTAGCTGCAGCAACGAAAGCATCGTCCCAAAGGTTCGCAGTTTTTTTTGTTTCTTTCTCAAACCGTGAAAAAGCCCTCCGAACGACAAAACTTAAAAGAGCAGTCAGAAATACGATAGAAAAGACCAAAATAAACTTGGGATCAGTAAACAACTGATCGAGACCGAACAAAGTATCATTCATTTATGATCTACCACTAGAAATATCGGACTAATTGTAATCTGACAAAGTCCTCATCATCAAAAAAAATTAGCTCAGAATCAAACAACTGTTTTTTTGAAGCTCCCCAACTATCTTCCACTGACGTTGGGCCTGGAATATTTAGGAACAAACTCGCTTCCAAGCTCAGACGCCAGCTTGTTCCTATCCGCGTACTTGCCTCAAGATTCAAGACATACTCCTTAGAGTCAATATCGTAGAGAGCCACCAACAAGGCATTCGTGTCCCATATATTATTCAACGAGTATCTCACTCCTAGCGCCAAGTCATTTTCAGTATAGTTCATCAAAAGATTCTCTCTACTATCATATAGGTGCTCAATCAAGAGCCCCAGATCTGCCCGAGTGTTAAAAACACCAACGAATGTTTTTTCAAAGCCAATTACGCTTGCCCAAAACCGCGCGCCTTGGCCACTCCGTCTAATATATTCTAGTTTCCAAGCCCAATCCCCAAGAAAATATTGTGCATCAATGCCCGTTTGGTCAATCACATCGTAATAAGGCATAAAATGCTCAGCAGTAGCGGGAAACTGGCCAAAATCCTGATTTTTCGGAAGCAATCTAGGCTCTCTGGATGTTCCAGAGAAATGAGACAAGCCAAGCTCTAAATCTCCAAAGTAATGAGTCCATCTAAAAGCAAAATCAAGCCGATAATTTTCTGCACCTGATTCAAATCCAGGGGAATCTTCGTGTATTACAAAAGGGAGAGATGGCCGAGCGTTAACTCCTGGGAAACTTCTTTCCCTAAAACCTGGAAGAAGAAAGATATCGAAAACCCCCCAATTTCGCGAAAAAGACAAGTTAAGCATAGGCTGTCCCAATTTTTCTTCGCCGTCCAAACCTTCGGTAAAGTCTACCTGGTTAATTACGTCAACCAGGTGCCTAGACTCGGTCACACCCCAAAACACCTTTCTCACACCGGCACGAAATTCCCAATCCTCTCGGACCCTAATCAAAGCCAATTCCTGGATATCGACCAAGTTTCGTTCAGAGTCTTCATAATCGAAGCGAAAGGATGGAACAAAATCAAACAAATATTTCCCATCATCCCAAGAACGGTGATACTCAGGGACAAATGAAAATGATGGGAAAAAAGTCTCTTGTCCCGGCATTGAGCTTTCAAGAAAAAATCGAGAATCCGAGATAAGAGCTCCGCTCCAAAAGGCCTTATCTTTTTTTTGGCTATACGCGCCTGTTACTTTTTTTTTAACTTAGCCAGATTATATTCAGCATCTAAAAATCTAGAGGGGACCGATTTTAAGGGGGCTTTAATTTCGATTTTTTCGTCTGCTCGTTTATACGGAGCAGAATCGATTTCCAAGGCGTCAACAGTTTTTTCTTGCAAGCTTACACTCCCAGGTCTTGGAACTGTCTCGTCATAACTAATTAGCCACGGAGAAATAACCCCCATATCTTCCAGTTTTCTTTTTGTCGACAAGGCATCGCTCTGACGCAGTGGACCCAAGACAACGCGATAAAAAATCTTACCGACAATATCTTTAGCAACCACGTTAAGCTCCTCGCCCCAAATTCGCAAATCTTCAACAAACTCTCGAGCTTTAGATTCCTGTCTGAAGCTACCAGCGATGACTTGATACATCTGATTTTCAGAAGCAACTAAATCTCCAGCTTCCCAAGCACTCCCTACCAGGCCCTGATCTTTATGTTTAACCAAACCCGAAGATTGGCGAAAACTTTCGGTTTCATTCAAATCTGTTTTAGCACGCCAAATATCTTTTACGCCAAGAGAAACCAATTCTCGGGCAAGTTCTCTTTCAAGAGTAGGATCCATCGAATACGGAACCAGCAATCGATGGAAAATAAGGCTGTCAATTAGGACCTCTTTTACAAGCAAGTCAACATCGAGTTCGTCACTAATTCGGTATGCTTCTTCATGAGCTGCTTCAAGCGATTTAAAACTTCCTAAAACAAAAACATTTTGTGCTGAAAAAACCGGCAGCACGAAAATCAGAAACGGCACAATCAAAAAAAGGCGAAAATATAAGTTCATCCTTATCGAACCCTCTTTAAGGCATTTTTGTTAAAGTCTTGTTCCCGCATTCCGCGATTAAACTGATAATTATTCCAGACAAGTCGAGTACTTTTTTTGTTGACATGATTTTCCATTATCATTGAGTTTGCTCTCCAAATTCGATTGTCGTAGATCCTGTAATCATAAAAATCAAGTGTCTTTAGGTGCTTATTTTTCCTGTCAAAGAATTGGATCTTTTGAAAACGATAATGTTCTTTATCAACCCATGCTACCTGACGAGTATATCCAGAGTTTTGATCTAACGGGTACCTTTCAACAATAAAATGCTCTTCCCCATGCATTATTTCATCTTTTAAATACCTGTAAGAGTATTTGCTCACTTCTTGAGAACTGAGGTCTTCATATGCAAATTCACTACCCATAAACGGTCCGGATTTGTTTTTTGAAGCGATTCTTTTGATTCGTTTCAGAGCTGGCAGGTACAACCACTGGTCGTCTTCTCCAATAAAATGGGTATAGGTAAGAAGCCCAGTACCCCTGACGTCTGGAGGCGTATCAAAGACCATAAGTGTTCGGTCTCCATCTTCTTCGGTCTCTTTGCTCTTCATTTGTATTTCTCGCTCGGTGGTCTCTCCGCGAGCATTACTCAGAATCATGGTCAGGTCCACGGTGTAATCGACCCAACCGTTATCGCGCCGATCAACTTCCGTCATGATCCTTAAGCCCTCTTGAACCTCATCATTTGCCAGCAAAAGCGCAGGGAAGAAAAAAAAGACCAAAAAGGCAATTAGCTTATTAGACATTTCAAATACCTTTCCCAAATAGGGTGCCTACCTTAACAGACTTTATCGAAATTTTATTAAGACAACTCATTTCAAAAAGATCTTGAATTCCCTTTGCAAAACTGTATAAAATCACAGTACATGTATAAAAAAACAGGGTACTATGCAAAATCTCACCGCGAGGCAAGAAGAAGTCCTATCCCTTATTAGAAACCACCTCGAGGAAACGGGCTATCCTCCGACACGAGCAGACATCGCCAAGCAATTGGGATTTAAAAGTGCTAACGCTGCAGAGGAGCACCTAAAAGCTCTAGCGAAGAAAGGCGCCATCGAAATAATTCCTGGCACATCAAGAGGAATAAAATTGGCAAATGAAGCTGAAGGCATTCCTATAGTAGGCAATGTCGCTGCCGGCAACCCGATTTTAGCCGAAGAAAATATTGAAGATTATTGCGAACTGTCTCCATCTTTTTTCAAACCGAATGCGGACTATTTTTTGCGGGTTCGGGGAGATTCAATGAAAGATTCGGGGATTTTAGATGGAGACTTATTAGCAGTTCATAAGACCGCTGATGCCAATAATGGAGATATCATTGTAGCGAGGATCGACAATGAAGTTACTGTCAAGCGGTTAAAAAAATCGGGAACGAAGCACTCTTTGAGTCTATTACCAGAAAACCCCGATTACTCTCCAATAAAAATAGACCTTAGAGAAAACGACTTCTCTATCGAGGGCCTTGCTGTTGGAGTGGTTAGGAATTAGACAAGATAACGAGTAATTTGCGTTTAGATAAACTTACTTTTGAGAATGGACCCAGTCACCATCAATAAAGTCAGCTCGCCATCCTGACGGCTTCCCATCTTTTTTTTCGGAGACCAAATACTGTTCTTTTGTCTTTGTGGAAAATTTTATTAGGGTCCTTCGTCCGGAAGAGTCTGTTGAAGGCCCCCTCATTAGATGTTGATATTTAGGGTCTATTTCATTCTGATGCGGTAATAGCTCATCTAAATAGGGACTGCGCGTCTCACGATTTTTTGGAAACCCACTCGCGGCAAGAAAAAGGCCCCTTCCGCCATCTCTAAGGACGTAATGATCATCTACCTTTTGACAAAAAAGCTCAGGCATGGGGACGGGGTCCATCTTTGGTGGTGCCGGTTCTCCATTTCTGAGCAGTTTACGAGTGTTTTTACAAGAGTCTGATATACACCCAAAATACTTCCCAAAACGACCCGTTTTTAATTGCATCTCGGATCCACACTTATCGCATTCTAGGATCGGTCCATCATAGCCTTTGATCTTGAATCGACCTTTCTCTATTTTAAAACTCGAACAATCGGGATTTTTACCACAAACATGTATTTTTCGTGATTCATCTACGAGGTAACTGTCCATTGCCGTCCCACACTCATCGCAGCGTTCCTTCCCAAGAAGGATTCTCGATTCTTCTTCCTCGTCTCCATCATCGCTGACAGCTTCATCTCCCGAGATCAGGTTTATCGTCGATTTGCATCTCTCTTTTGGCGGCAATGCATAGCCCGAACACCCTAAAAATACACCAGTGCTGGCAATTCGAATTTGCATAGGTCGACCACATTCCTTGCACAAAATATCCGTGGCGCTTGGCTCATTTGCTCTCATTCCTTCAGAACTTTCCGCGAGCTCTAGTTTATTTTCAAATTCGGAGTAAAAGTTATTCAGTAAATTTTTCCATTCAACTTCGCCAGCAGAAACCTTATCAAGTCCTTCCTCTAGCTGAGCCGTGAAATTATAGTCTAAAAGATCATCAAAACTTTCGTTCAACCTATCTGTAACTACATCTCCTATTTTTTCAGCATAAAAACGCTTATTTCTCAGTGTCACGTACCCTCTATCTTGGATAGTCGTAATAATCGAGGCGTAAGTGGAAGGCCTTCCGATGCCTTTTTTTTCGAGCTCTTTTACTAAACTCGCCTCCCCATATCTCGAGGGCGGTTTTGTAAAATGCTGCGATGGATTTAATTTAATTAGATCCAAACTCTGGTCAACTCTAATATCTGGTAGGGAAATATCGCCATCTTTCTTAGCAGAGGAACCTTGGACACGGGTGTACCCGTCAAATTTTAAAATTCTGCCCCGAACCTTCAATTCAAAATCATCTGCTTTTACTAGCAAAGAGGTGCTC
>CAJWLI010000089.1 GCA_913043075.1 uncultured Gammaproteobacteria bacterium | reverse complement strand
TTCTTTTCGCTTCAAAAAACATTTCGACCATAACATGCTCTGCTTCTTTAATGTTATCTACCCTCCTTAGCAGAGGCAAGACCAATGCTTGACCTCCAACCAGTAACCCGTGACCTCTCATGATAATCTGCTGTGAGTTCCGCAGCCCAGGCGTAGTAAGGTATAAAAAGCATTGTCCAGCCTAACCATAAGAAGGTGAGCCAGATGAACAAGTAAAAAGCTGAGACATTGTTGGGATCAGGAAAAAACAGCTTGTAAATCGAAACCATTAAGACTGGGACTGCGAGAATCATCCAAACTCTCCTTCGTCCCCAAGGAGAGACAGTCCTGTCAGACAACCAACCGATTAGCGGATCAGTGATTGCATCAAATGACCGTGACAGTATGAGAACTAGGCCCACGGCTGCTAAACTGATGCCCAGGTCTTGTCCATAATAATTAGGGATAAATGCTGCAACCGGAACAGAGGCCATCTGGATAGGCATATCCGCTAGACCAAAAAAAAATAGGTTTTTACGGGATAAAGATTTCAATAGCGCTCCATCTATAGAAGCTCCAAAACCGATCTTATAGAAACGTTCAAAATTTGGGCACTAATACCTTCAATTTTTCACACGTCCCAGCGACGCTTTTTGGCCAAGATTGAGACCAATACCTAATCATTCCACTAAGACGATCTATCTCAAAAGCCCCCTTGCGATCAATGTCGATTTTAATCTCGGCAGAAATAAATCTCTCTGACATCTCAAGGTTTGATAAGTCGAAGCTTTTTTTTGTTGACTTCATATTTGGATCTATAAGACCAAGGAACCTTACCTTACCGGTTTTCTCTGCCTCGTTCAGGGAAAAATAAAAGCCTATTAATTTGGATTCCAGCTTGAGATGCCAGGATTTATCTAAAGTCTCTCTTCCGTAATATAAATTTGGCAAATCAGATTCACCAAAGCACTCTAGCTCGAGACTAGACGATAGCGTTTGTAAAGAAAAAAAAACGAGGCTGACAAAAATGAAAATTTCTACTGCCGACTTCTTCATAGAAGAGAACCATTAATATCTTATCTGACTGATACTATTGTAATGAGATAATTTTTTCCAAACTGTTTTTTTAACCACTGTTTTTTTTGACGCAAAAAATTAAGATAACCTTTACATATATTTTTTTTTTGTGGTTTACTTTCGACTAAGGAATCAAAAGGCACGCGCTGTCCTTCGATTCAAAAAAATAGATAACTTCATCAGTAAAATAGGGGAAACAAATGGCTACACCTGCTCAGAACAAAAAAAATATCCAAAAAAATAAACGCTCGATTTTTGAGGTCGAAGCGAAAGTAACTGCCAACAGAGCCAAGGCTTATGCAACTAGATCACTTATAGAAGAGAATCGAGCTTCTATCCTCAAGAATTACACCGCCGCTTTTATGGGCAATAGGCAACTAGCCAACCAAAACACTGATGACATCTTTAGAAACAGAAAAGCAGTGCTATCAAATATGCCTACGAAAAATGAAGTTGAAGAAAACTTTGTTCAATCAATGATTAATGAAGCTAATCTGGATTTTCTAGAGCATAGGGCAGGACTAAATGCAGCCGTCCTGGGAGTTAACGATAAGATGGTGAAAGCTAACGCACTGCTTATAGAAATAAACGACGCAATAATGGCTGCCAACGAAGGCATTGTTCGATTTAATGCAAAAGAGATTGCAAAGAACACGGAAATTCTTAACGGAAAAGTCAAACCCAGTTCTGCTACTCCAGCTAAGAACGCGGCAAGAGTTAAGAAGAATGCATCACGGGGAGCAGAAGTTGCAAAAAAAGCAAACGCAAACTCCAAAAAGATGGATTCTTTAGCCGTATCTATGCAAGCCAACAGGAAAAGAATAGAGAAAAATGCCGAGAAAATCATGGACCGGCGGGCGAACATTCTCAAAAATGCGAGCAACATCAAAAAAAATCAAGAGCGAGTCGCTAAATATATTTCGTCTTAATCCTACTGCTAGTGAGGGGGTTAACTACCTGCCCCCTCCACTACTGGGCGCTCAGACTAGCGGCAAACCTTCCTTTACTCTCTTCCTTCAAGGTAACAGCATCTTTCTCATGTAGGCGTTCAAGGACGACGCTGATAATTTTCCCGGTGAACGGGAAATGGTTAGGATAATCGGATACAGGAGAACCAGTATTTCTTCCGACGTCGAAGGTCTCTCCGCTCATAGAGAAAATAACGGGAACTGTCCTATTTATTCTTTTGCTGTCTAAAAGAATTTCGTCAACCAGAAGTCTAAAAAAACCACCCGCCCCAAATCCACCATCATGTTCATAGTTGACTTTAATCTCGTGAGCCCCAGCGGCGAGACTGTCGGAGCTGCAAACTTCTGTAAATTCTTTTCCAAACCAATTGTAAACAAACTTAAGCCTCCCTATGCTATTAAGAAAAAGCGCCCACCCAGCCATCGCACCTCCCTGACAAGCAATCACTCCGGAATTCTTAGTCCCTCCCAATTCTATTTTTGCAATTATGTTGTACGAAACATTTTTTAGATTTAATACAGAGAATTCGGGCATCCGAAAATGTTTGTCGTTATAAGAGACTCTGTCATAGCCGTCCAAAGAATGAGGCACTGAGTAATCCCCTCCCCTCTTGGATCCCGCGTCTCTGAGAGGGTAAACCTCATATTTTTTGGCTTCCTGATCAAATTTTTTAATAAGAGAGACCAACTTTTCCGGATACACATCGGCCAGATCGTTGCTCTGAGAAAAATCTTCATTTATGTTATATAATTCCCACCGCTCCTCTTCTCCGTCAAACTCATAACCAGCGAACCTAATCCAGGGTAAGCGTCCGTGAAAACATGAAGCAATCCAACCATCGTGGTACATAGCGCGGTTTCCCAATATTTCAAAATATTGAGACTCTCTTGTTGAAGGAGCATCTACAGAATCGAATGAGTACAACATACTCTTCCCGTGAATAGGTCGTTGAAGGATTCCATTGACACGCTCTGGCAAATCGACGTTAGCTGCCTCTAGAAGCGTGGGAAAGATGTCTACAACGTGATGGAATTGGCTTCGAAACTTTTTCGGTGTCTTTATGCGTTTTGGCCAACTGATTGCTAGGGCGTTTCGAGTCCCTCCGAAGTGTGAGGCGACTTGTTTCATCCACTGAAACGGAGAATCTAATGCCCAGGCCCAACCCACGTTGAAATGATTTTCACAGCGATTTGTCCCAAAATCCTCTATGTGCTCAAGGAGCCACTCAGGGTCTTCATGCGTCCCATTTTGGAATGAAGGAGCGCTCCAAGCGCCATGAACAGTCCCTTCTGCTGAAGCCCCGTTGTCACCCGTCAGATATACAATTAATGTGTTATCGAAACAGTCGAGCTCTTCGATCGCATCTATGACTCTTTTTACTTGAGCATCTGTGTGGGACATGAATCCAGAAAAAACCTCCATTAGCCTTACAGCAACCGGTTTATATCGGTCGGGATAATCCGACCAAGCCGGAATTTGATTCGGACGTTTAGACAAAGTTGTGCCCTTGGGGATTGCACCGATCGCTAGTTGCTTTCTAAAGATCTGCTCTCGAAGTTTATCCCAGCCGCTATCAAATTCTCCTTTAAATCGATTACTCCATTCCTCAGAGACGTGATGGGGAGCGTGAACCGCGGGCGGGGCAAAATAACAAAAGAAAGGTCGATCCGGTGCAGAGACTCTTTGCCTGTGAATCCACTCAATGGCCTTGTCAGCAAGATCCTCCGACAAATGATAGCCGTTTCGACCAACGTAGGGCTCGATAGGAGTAGTTTGATCATAAACAGGTGGTTCCCAATGAGAGGCCTCGGCCCCTAATATTCCGTAAAATCGCTCAAAACCCATCCCTGTGGGCCATCGATCAAAGGGCCCCGCTGGATTTTGTTCCCAGGAAGGCGTCAGGTGCCACTTTCCAAAGCATGAAGTTGAGTACCCATTCTGTTTCAAAATTTCTGCAATGGTTGCAGTCTCGAGCGGGATCGAGCTGTCATAAGCTGGAAAGCTATTAGCAATCTCAGTTATTCCACCCATGTGGACACTGTGATGGTTCCGTCCCGTTAACAAAGATGCTCGTGTAGGCGAACATAAAGCTGTTGTATGGAATTGGTTGTAAAGTAATCCCTCTGAGGCAACTTTATCAACCCCTGGAGTGGGAATCGGCCCACCAAATGTGCTGCAGGTACCAAAGCCTACATCATCAAGCATAACGAGCAAAATGTTTGGTGCATCCCTGAGGGTTTTGTCGGATCGGAGCGCTTCTGCCTTAGAATCAGAAAATAGTCTACCTATTCGGCCTTTAAATGGTTTGCTGGGTCTTGGAATATTAGCCGAGGACATGTTCCTCCTCCGAGTCGCAGAAGCTGGGGTGATCAAAACAGGAGAAAAACTTTATAATAGAAGTATTATCTGGAACGCACTCTGCTTCTTTCTTCCCAATCAGTTGAGACAAGCGAGCTCTTCCACTCATTAATTTAGCCCAATTCCCTTTGCTGATCTTTAGCTCTAGCTCGGGACCCTTTTCGAAATTTTTTCCGTCCAGTACCATAGAGACCGCCACTTGATTGCGAATAATCAATCCAGAAACTTTTTCTCCATCTAAAAAAAGACCAACCCGTGCCTCATAATCTTGAGCTCGTTCTGGAACGAGAAGCACTCTTAGCAAATGCATCGTTTGATTTGCAGAGCCCGCGTCTGCGGGATGATAAGCGAAGCGATGCTCTCTAAATCGAGAAAGATTAATCGTTCCATCTAACTCAAGAGCTCTCGTGAGACACCAATTACGAATGTTTGAAGAGGTAGTCGAATAAGCAATCGCTTTCAAGGCATTTGAGAGCCGAACCCGGTCCTCTCTCTCTCCCGAATCAAGTTTTCCTGTCAGATCAGCATTGTACCGAACTAACCAGGAAGCAAGCTCAACCGCCCATCGATAATCTTGCTCCTCCATAGCCTGGTCAAAGGCAGCCCTCACCATTTCTTTACCACCAAAACCAGCAATTAATTTTTTAGCTCGTTCCGGAGCTGGCACCGGAAATAATTTCGATTCATCCTCATCAAACCATCCAAAAAGACCGAAATATATTTGACGAACGTGATGTTCGACTAACCCATATAATTGTTGGGTAAGGTAGGTATCTTTATAAGATGTTGGAAGAGAAACAAATTTTATGAGCTCATCCGCACTCAACCCAAGATTTGCCCCTCTCACAGTTTGATCCCATATATACTGAATCGAGTCACGGTACTTTAGTATCGCTTTGGCTATAGGTTCGGCACCAAACAGCGGAGGACCATGAGTCCCGATCAAAAATTCAGGAACGTAGTTTCTTAATTCGTCTAATCCATCTAACAATACCCTGGGGTCTCTATACTCCTCCCCTCTTATAGCGAAAATGTTAAACAAAGCGGGCCAGAGGAGATTGTTAATCGCTACTTTCAAAGAGGGAAACCAGATAGTCAGTGAGTCGGTCGCGTCAGAGGGAGCTGGAACAAACTCAACGTCTAACCCGGCAACCTTGAACTTTTTTCTGGAATTAAAAGTAATATTCGGTGGTATATAGCCTTGCGTAAAAGGAGCGTGGTCAGGATTTCGGAAAAATCGGCCAAGCCCTACATGAACCAAACCATCTTTTCCCTCAGAAGGCAACTTCAAACCGAACTGATGGACCAGCCCTCTAGAAACTCTCGGTGCCACTTCACCTCCGAAACGGGCGATGTTATCTGGTATTCCAGAGTGCCCATAGATAGGAATTTCCGTAACATTTCCCTCATCAAGAAGTGCCTGAGTCCCTGAAACGTAATGAAAATGAGAATAAAAACAGGCTACCACTGGCGCTTTAGTTACCTTTCGCACTGCCCTCAGGGCTGCCTCCATTTCTTGGATCGATTCTCCGGTGTCAACGACTATCAAACCCTCTGGGCCTTCTACAAAGGTTTGGTTTGACAAACCATTCCCAACAAAGCAATAGGCCTTTTCGCCGACCTGGTATAAGTGCTCTTCAAGCTGTTTCAAATGAGCAATGTTCATCGGGTGCGCTAACTGACCTTTCGAGGCACTTTCAGTATCGCCCGGCGAAAAAGAATCCAATAAAGTCATCGAAAAAATCCTGGGTCTATCTTATGCGACTGAACAAATAACACTTCTACCTCATTTCGTGTTTTGAGGAACTTCAAGAGCTAACAATAGATTACCTGGCA
>CAJWLI010000088.1 GCA_913043075.1 uncultured Gammaproteobacteria bacterium | reverse complement strand
TTCCCCAACGAGAAACTCTTCCATACGTGGGCTTAAGTCCAGTAATTCCGCAAAATGAAGCCGGTTGTCTGATACTTCCACCTGTGTCAGTGCCAGTCGCTGCACTGCATAATCTTGCCGAAACTGCAGCGGCGGAACCCCCAGATGACCCTCCTGGGACTCTACTTTCATCCCAAGGGTTTTTGACTGGTCCAAAGAAACTTGTTTCGTTTGAGGAGCCCATTGCAAACTCGTCCATATTGGTTTTACCAAGAGAGATTGCTCCTGCTCTTTTCAAGTTTGAAACCACGGTCGCGTCATATGGAGCAACAAAGTTTTCCAACATCTGTGAACCAGCTGTCGTCTTTGTTCCATGTTCGCAAAATATATCTTTGTGGGCGATTGGAATTCCTAAGAGAGGCTTATTGCTCCCGCTTTCTAATTCCTTGTCAGCAGCCTTGGCTTCCTCAAGTATATTGTCATTTATTGATATAAAGCAGTTGAGCTCGGTTTTATCTTTTATTCTATCTAGCAAGAATTCAGTTAATTCGAAGGAAGAGTATTTTTTTTCTCTGATTCCTTTTATCTGTTCTGTTAGGGTCTCGTCTGGCAACTTTCATTCCACAACTTTTGGTACTAGAAAAAACCCATCTTCAGCGAGGGGCGCGAGAGCTAAAAAAGAGTCTCTTTGTTCGACATCTCGACATATATCATCTCGGAGAGTTTGGCTCGCATCGTGGGGGTTGGCCATAGGAGTAACACCATTTGTTTCAGCTTCGTTAAGCGCAGAGGCCATTTCAAGTATTTTTCGCATACCAAATATCGAGTCTTTCTCATCTTTTTTTTCAATTTTAAAATTCGCGAGCTCCGCAATTTCTTTCACAGTTTCTTTGTCTACTTTCACTATTTAATTGTCCAAGAAATCAGATAACACAACGAATGCTAATGGCCTTTTATAATTTACGCAAATTTAGCTAGAGGCAGCAGTCTCGAAAACGCAAATTTAATCAATATTCTTATTTAGCTTCAAATTAAAATCTTATGTTTTAATCAGGAAATAACTTTATAATTGTAATAAGGTATTACACTGTATTGTTTAAGCCTCAAAATGCTTGTTTTAAGAGGCAAAAGTCTACTTTAAACCAATGAAGAGAGGGTCAAAAATGTTTAAGCGGTTAAGGGGAATGTTTTCGAACGACTTGTCCATAGACCTTGGGACTGCGAACACTTTAATCTACGTTAGAGAGCAAGGAATAGTCTTAAACGAACCCTCTGTAGTTGCTATCAGGAACAACAACAATCAAAAAAACGTTGCTGCTGTAGGCATAGACGCGAAATTGATGCTAGGACGAACCCCTGGAAACATAACTGCAATAAGGCCGCTGAAAGATGGTGTCATCGCAGATTTCCAAGTTACCGAACGAATGTTGCAACATTTTATTAAAAAAGTGCATGAAAATAGTTTTATCCGCCCGAGCCCAAGAGTTTTAGTTTGTGTTCCGTGTCAATCAACTGAGGTAGAGCGCAGAGCTATAAGAGAGTCTGTAGTCAGCGCAGGCGCGAGAGATGTGAGGTTAATTGAAGAACCTATGGCCGCTGCTTTAGGAGCGGGACTTCCGATTCAAGAAGCGGTCGGTACGATGGTAGTGGACATAGGAGGTGGAACGACCGAGATTGCGGTCATTTCTCTGAATGGTGTTGTTTACGCTCAGTCTGTGAGAGTTGGTGGCGATCGGTTTGACGAAGCGATTACAACCTATGTTCGAAGAACGCAGGGAAGTCTTATTGGAGACGCAACTGCAGAGCGGATTAAAAAAGAAATTGGTATGGCATTTCCATGCACCGAAGTTAGAGAAATCGATGTGAGAGGAAGAAATCTCGCAGAAGGTGTACCCAGGAGCTTTACTCTGAATAGCAATGAAATTCTTGAAGCACTGCAAGAGCCTCTCTCTCTTATTGTTCAGGCTGTTAAGGGGGCGTTAGAGCAAACGCCTCCGGAATTAGCCTCTGATATAGCGGAAACAGGCCTAGTTTTGACTGGGGGGGGAGCGTTGTTAAGAGAGCTTGATAGACTCCTATCCCATGAAACAGGGTTGCCAGTAATTCTGGCTGAGGAACCCTTGACTTGCGTAGCTAGAGGGGGTGGCAGAGCACTCGAACTCATGGACGATATGGGCGAGGCAGAGATCTTACAAATCCAATAGCCTAAGTTGAGGTTAAGATTTACAAAGATTAAAAATATTTTTAATTACTTATTGAAAACGACGGCAGGAAAAAAGTATCAAGGCTCTTTTTCACGAAGAAAGATCTTTATTAAGTAAAACCATTTTCCTGGTTTTGCTCTCTTGCTTGTTCGTTTTTGTAGATCGTTTTAGTAATCTCTTAGAGAAACCTAAAGTGCTTTTGTCTTCTGGCCTCTATGTCATGCATTACTCGGCAAATCTTCCAAATAATGCTTTCCAGCGGATCAGTAGTTTTTTTTCTACTAAGAAATATCTCAGCGATCGTATTCTAGATTTAGAATCTCGACTTCTTTCCCTAGACACTGATCTGGAGAAAATGGCAAGCCTGATTGAAGAAAACAATCGCTTAAGAGAACTGTTAGGTTCTGCTGCGAAATCGCAAGACAGTGTGCTTGTTTCAGAAGTTATCGGCATTGATCCCGATCCGGCAAGCCAAAACATCCTAATTGACAAAGGAGAAACAGACGGGGTGTTTGAAAAACAAACAGTGATTGATTCAAGCGGTTTAGTTGGACAAGTAATAGAGGTAAGTAAACAATATAGTAGAGTAATGTTGATCACAGATTTAAACAGCTTTGTTCCGGTGGCTGTGTTAAGAAATAATTTAAGATTAATGCTTCAAGGAATGGGAATGTCGGAAAAGTTGCAACTTTTGCACGTCAACCCTACGGCGGATATTAGAGTTGGAGATTTGCTTATATCATCTGGATTGGGAGAGAGATTCCCAGCGGGGTACCCCGTTGGCTTAATCAATGCTATTGATTATGTTGAAGGGCGGCCTTTTGTGGATGTGACTGCAACTCCGAAGTCAGGGTTAGATCGATCTCAACATTTACTGCTAGTTTTTTCAGAAAATTCTGTGAGCGTCGCTGAAAATGGACAAGCTCCATTAGAAATCTCCCGCTTCGCCGATTAAAGATGAACATTGCTACTAACGCCTCAATTTTCTTCACTATTTTCTTTGCTATGATTTTGGAAATTATTCCATTCTCGGAGGTGCTTCCTGCAGAAATAGGTTTTCTTCGGCCAGATTTGGTTATTATGACTCTTGTCTATTGGACTATCGCACTTCCTCACCGAGCAGGAGTGATTCTAGCTTGGGTTTCTGGAATTATCATGGATGTTTTAGTAGGCAATTTTCTAGGACAATTTGGATGTACCTTCGTTATTATTTCGTATTTTGTTCTAAAATTTTACCAAAGACTACGTATGTTCTCTGTATGGCAGCAAGCAATTCTTGTGGGTGGATTGGTAATCCTACACCAAGGACTGTCTTCTATTTTCGAGTATATTTTTGATGTCTCTTCTTGGTCCGCTTGGAACCTGCTGTCCGTCCTTTCGAGTGCTTTAATCTGGCCTCTTGTTTTTCTTTTATTAAGATCATTCAGAAGAAGCTTAAGACTAACGTGAAGCCAAGGAGTATTGTTCTAGCGAGTAATTCTCCTCGCCGAAAGGCTTTGCTGGAGCAGCTTCGTCTCCCCTTTAAGGTCGTTCCCACTTTCGTCGATGAGTCAAGGAATGTCAGTGAAAATGCCAAAAATTTGGTTGAGCGAATATCTGAAAAGAAAGCTAGATCTGTTGAGGTTGAGAACGACTGGCTGATTATAGCCGCTGATACTGTGATTAATTTGAATGAGAAAATATTTGGGAAGCCTTTCTCAAAAGAAGATGGTTTTTTGATGTTAAGAGAGTTGTCCGGAAAAGTTCATAAAGTGCATACTGGAGTATGTATGGTTCTTAACAAGAACCGAGAAATTTTCTCTGTTCAAACAGATGTCTATTTTCGGGAACTGACTGATGAGATGATTAATTGGTATTGGTCTTTAGATGAATCGAGAGACAAAGCTGGATCCTATGCAATTCAGGGAGCAGGCTCCGTTTTGGTTGAAAAAATTGTAGGCAGCTACACTAATGTTGTGGGTTTACCACTTAAAGAAACTGCTGACATGTTGGGTCAATTCGGGGTTGAGATATTTAATGACACTTACCTAAATAGTTGATGGGCACATTATGCAAGAGCTTATATTTAATGTATTCCCTTGGGAAACTAGAGCGTATGTTTTCGAGTCCGGAGTGCTAGAGAACGTTTTTGTTGAATGGTCAGATGAAGCCAATATTTCGGGAAATATTTACGAAGGACGAGTGGATTCAATTTCTTCCAGGTTAGGAGCCGCGTTCCTTAATATCGGTATACATAAAAAGGCTTTCTTAAAGCTTTCAGATGCTCCGCAACCCTTGCGGACCGATAGGCGGGACCGCAATTCTGACAAGAGTCTAATCCGAGTCGGCGATCAAATACCTGTGCAGGTTCTTAGTGATGTATCGGATATTAAGTCGCCAAGGGTAACTCAAGAAATAAGCTTGGTAGGAAGGTATTTAGTGTTTCGTCCCAGCGAGAATATTGAACTCTTTAGCGCAAAATCAAGAAACTATAATTCTTCACTTCAGGTCAGAGAAAAAATAAAAAACTGTGAGTTCTCAGATGCTGGCTTTATTCTTCGATCTGCTTCCGACGCGACTCGTCCGCACTTGTTAGCCAAAGAAGCAGTTATCTTGTTGGAAACATGGGAAAAAATAGCTTTAAAGCGGAAGAAATTTAATTTTCCAGGGTTGTTGAAAAAAAACATATCACTTCCTGTTAGAACCTTGAGAGATTTTATGAAAGCTGGGAATAGTAAAATTTGGGTGAATGACGCTGAAACCTTTTCCTCGCTAAAAGGATTCTTAGCGGAGCGAGTTCCCGACAAAATCAATTGCTTGAAGCTTTCTTCTGGCAATATTTCTCAAACCAAGCATAAAATTAATGACATCCTGAGTTCAGCTATTGATTCGAGAATTGAATTAAGAAGCGGTGGACAAATAGTTATCGAAAAGACTGAAGCCATGACCACAATCGATGTTAACTCTCGCTCCTCCGCTGTGCATGAGGATCCAGAATTAGTGGCTTTTTCCGTAAACCTTGAAGCCTCTGCAGAAATAATAAAGCAGCTTCGTCTTAAAAATATAGGTGGCTTGATTGCTATTGATTTTATTAATATGAGAGAGATAAAGCATCGAAAGGCAATCAGAAACCTCTTTGAAATTGAGAAGAATAAAGATAGAAAAATAGGAATAATCTCTGAACTTTCGGATTTAGGTCTATTAGCTCTTTCTCGTCGCCACACTTCTCGAATCCAAGGCTCGAATTTTTTCGAGCCTTGTGAGATCTGCAGCGGCACAGGTAAAACAAAAACATCGAAAGCTATTTGCTTTGAAATTTTTGGCGAGATAGTGGGGAATCAAAACCACTTTAAAGAGAAAGTTTGTATCGTTTACGCTTCCTCTCTATTGTTTAAAATATTGAATAAGGAACTGAATTCAATAGTTGTAGAATTTTTTTTATCGCTTGATATCACTATAGAAATAAAAGAGGACCCAAGCTTTAAAAACGATGGCTATAAGATAGTCGCTTTAACTCTTAACGGAATCGGTGGCAGATGATCTTGCTCTTAAAGAAGAGGACCACTCTTAATGTTCTGAAGTTTCTTGGGTGGTTTTTTCTATTGCTGCCCGTTATCTATCTGACTCTTTTTAAGTTTTATTTCCTCAGAATGGTTTCAAATGGTGACGCTCTAGAAAAACTCTTGCTAGGGAATGGGCTTGCTTTCGTCAGCATTGAGGAGGTCCGCGGCGGTTGGGTAGATTACGATCCGAAAATAACTATTTACAAAGGGGAAGCGAGGCTTATCTCAGGAGCCGTCGTAAGTTTAGATAGACTCGATCTGCGTTTCGACTCCTTGGGAACTCTTTTGGGAAGATCCCCAATGTTCTCTTCAGCAGAGGTGGAGGGATTATCGTTTAATTACGAAATTCCATCCAACACCGAGTTTTCTCTAGGATCAAACGAACTTGCTCGCTTCCCCAACAACTACTTTTCAAATATCTTTAAGGCCCTTGACCATCTCACGGTTAATAATGTTAGCTTTGAAGTGAATCGTTCTTCAGACTCTTGGAAAATAAAAAATCAGCTAGACAGACCTTGGATTCTGGAAGAGGCTGACC
>CAJWLI010000087.1 GCA_913043075.1 uncultured Gammaproteobacteria bacterium | reverse complement strand
GGTATGGGGGAGGCTTGCGGCATTGCAAAAGCGGAGATGGAAGAGGAACAAGCCAGACTTCTTAAGCTGAGGAAAAGGCTCTGGAATGGACTAAAAGATTTGGAGGAGGTTTACGTTTCTGGAGACATGGACCAGAGACTGCCGGGGTTGATTAATATGAGTTTCAACTATGTCGAAGGGGAGTCATTAATAATGTCTCTGCCAGACTTGGCTATTTCCTCCGGATCAGCTTGTACATCTGCTAGCTTAGAGCCCTCATATGTTCTAAGAGCTCTAGGCCTCAATGACGAGCTAGCCCACAGCTCTCTTCGATTCTCAGTCGGCAGATTTACTGACGAGGCTGACGTTGATCAGGCCATTGAAAGCGTTAGAAAAGCGGTAGAAAAACTTAGAGATTTATCCCCACTTTGGGATATGTATAAAGACGGTATTGATATGGATAAAGTCCAGTGGTCAGGACATTAGGAGGTAGACATGGCGTACAGTGATAAAGTTCTCGATCATTACGAGAACCCGAGAAACGTAGGGAAGATGAACGACAAACATGCAGACGTTGGAACTGGAATGGTTGGCGCACCTGCTTGCGGAGACGTCATGAGGTTGCAAATTAAGGTTCGCGCAGATGGCGTAATTGAAGATGCAAAATTTAAAACCTATGGCTGTGGAAGTGCTATTGCTTCTAGTTCGCTTTTAACCGAATGGGTAAAGGGAAAAACATTAGACGAAGCGGAGCATATAAAAAATGTCGAAATAGCAGAGGAGTTATCACTCCCCCCGGTTAAAATACATTGTTCCGTCCTAGCGGAAGACGCCATAAAGGCGGCGATCGAAGATTACAAAGGAAAGCAGAATTTCGGCTAACTATGAAAAAGGCCAGAATGGAGGTTCTTGATGTCAGTTAGTGTAACGAATGAAGCGGCAACCCATATAGAAAGTTACCTTCGAACTAGGGGGGCGGGACTTGGAATAAGACTCGCTGTCAAGACGACAGGCTGTTCCGGTCTAACCTATGTTTTAGAACCGGTAGATGAACTCAGAGAAGAAGATTTGAAATTTTCCTCAAGGGGTGTAGACGTTTACGTTGATCCAAAATCATTAATCTATGTTGACGGAACTGAAATGGATTACGTTAAACGTGGTCTGAGCGAAGGTTTTGAGTTCAAAAACCCGAATGTTCAGGGAGAGTGTGGCTGCGGCGAGAGTTTCACCGTCTGACTAGACTAAAACTAGACCATTGGATAGACAGTGCTTTTTGGAAAGAACTACTTTGAGATTTTTGACGTCGCCCAGACGTATGATGTCGATCAAAAAGGCCTATTGAAACATTATCTCGGTCTTCAGAGAAAATTTCACCCGGATCGATATATTGCAAGTTCAGAAGCTGAAAAGCGCATGAACATGCAGTGGGTTGCGGAGATTAACCTGGCCTTTGAAACGCTTTCTAACGACTTGCAAAGGTCTATTTATCTTTTGAAGTTAAACGGACATGAGTTGGAAGAGAACCCGACCCTAGACAAGGGCATCTTGCTAAAGCAAATAGAGTTGCGAGAAGACTTGGAAGAGATAAAACGTGACTCTAATTATGAACTAGCTCTGACAGGGTTCAAAAAAGAAACAGAAAAAGATTTAGAATCATTAAAGTCCCATCTCAAGGCAGCCTTCTCAATTGGTGATAGTGAGGCGATTAAAAATCTAATATACGAGCAACAATTTTTAACGAAATTGATTGGAGAGATTGAGCTTTTCGATCAAAACCCGATGGAAATAGACTAATGGCGCTGTTGCAAATCACTGAACCAGGTTCACCAAGAGAACCTCACTCGAGAAAGTTATCAATTGGGATAGATCTCGGAACCACAAACTCAATAGTAGCTGGTGTCCGAGAAGGGAAAGCTTTTGCCTTGCCAGATCTAAACGGGAACTGTTTAGTCCCATCAGTTGTAAATTATTCTGAAACGTCGGTTCTGGTGGGGCAGCCAGCGTTGGAGAAATCTGCTCATGATTCATTGAACACGATTACCTCGGTAAAGCGACTTATGGGTAGAGCATTAACTGATTTGGTTATTCGAGAAGGAAAACTTCCCTACGAATTTTTGAATGAATCAAAAACTGTACCACGAATAAAAACCGCCAAGGGTCTAGTCACGCCAACTCAAGTTTCTTCAGAGATAATCAAAACTCTTTTGGAAAGAGCGACGGCAACCTTTGAGAATGAAGTAGATGGGGCTGTCATAACGGTTCCCGCGCACTTTGACGATTCGCAACGCCAGGCGACAAAAGACGCGGCAAAGCTCGCTGGATTGAATGTCATGAGACTTATTAATGAGCCGACTGCCGCGGCCTTAGCCTATGGATTAGACTCTGGACAGGAAGGTTCTGTTGTGATCTATGATTTGGGCGGGGGGACTTTCGATGTTTCTTTATTGCGAATGGAGAATGGATTATTTCGGGTGCTTGCAACGGGAGGAGATGTTTCTTTAGGAGGTGATGATTTTGATTCGGCGATCTGTCAATGGATTATTGATTCCTTTGAGATTGAGGACACGATTTCATCAGACGAACGACGAGCAGTTTTGCTTGAGGCTAGGAACGCAAAAGAAAAGTTAGTTGATTCTGAATTCGAAGAGCTTCGCTTCCACCTGCAAGGGGTAGACCGCCAAATCAGACTGACTAGAGGCATCCTTGAAGGACTCTGTGCGCCACTAGTGGAAAAAACGCTGGATATATGTAAGCAAGTCGTAAATGACGCAAAGATACAAATGAAAGATATCGATAACGTGGTTTTGGTGGGTGGCAGCACGAGAAGTTTGATGGTGAGGAAGGCAGCAGAATCTTTCTTTGGAAAAAAACCGCTTTTCGATATCGATCCTGAAAAAGTGGTTGCTATTGGCGCAGCGATTCAGGCAGATCTGCTAATAGGTAATAATCCTGATTCTGAAGTTTTGCTTCTTGATGTTTTGCCTCTTTCTCTTGGGCTAGAGATGATGGGAGGTCTTTCTGAGACAATTTTGCTGCGAAATACACCCATCCCCGCGAATCAAACAAGAGAGTTCACCACGCAGAAGGATGGACAAACGTCAATGAAGATCCATGTGGTTCAGGGTGAAAGAGATATGGCTTCAGACTGTAGATCACTAGCTGAGTTCGATCTTAAAGGGATCCCTCCATTGGTTGCTGGAGCAGCGAGAATTCAGGTGATTTTTCAAGTCGACGCCGATGGCCTCTTATCTGTCTCAGCTAGCGAAGTAACCTCTTCTGTTAAAGCCAGCATTGAGGTTAAACCCACCTACGGGTTGACCGAGCAAGAGATAACCCAAATGCTGGCCTCGTCTTTCGAGATGGCAGAAAAAGATGCTAGCGCTCGAATGTTAGCTGAAGCCAGGGTAGAGGCAGCTCGCGTGGTGGAAGCGCTTGAAACTGCTTTAGAGAAAGACGGGTATATTCTAAATGATGAAGTAGCAGAGTCTTTGAAACTTGGCTTGGAAAAGCTGAGAGCGATTTCAAGAGATGGAGATTACAGAGAGATAAACGCGGGAATTGATTTGCTGGGCAAAGCAAGCGAGGAGTTTGCGGCTTTAAGAATGGATATGGCGATTAATAAAGCTCTTGCCGGACAGAAAATTACGGAAATTGAAAGAGAGCTATAAGGAAAAAATACTTGCCAAGGTTAATCTTCTTGCCGAATGAGGAACGTTGCAAAGATGGCGCAGTCATAGAGGCGCCCGTTGGCGCTAATCTGATCGAAGTAGCAGTGGAGAACGGCATCGACATTGAGCATGCCTGCGAAATGTCTTGTGCGTGCACCACATGCCACGTGATTATTAGGAAGAATTTCAGCTCCCTTGAGCCATCGACCGAAACAGAAGACGATTTGCTTGATAAGGCTTGGGGCCTAGAACCGGACTCGCGACTCTCCTGTCAAGTTCTTGTCGGTAATGATGATTTAGTCATTGAAATTCCAAGGTATACGATTAATCAGGTTTCCGAAAACCATTAGGAAAATTTTATGAGGTGGATTGACACCAACGATATTGCTTTAGATCTTCTGGAAAATTTCCCGGAAGTAGATCCTCTTTCGATTCGTTTCACTGACCTTAGGGCGTGGATTGTTACTCTTCCCAATTTTGATGACGACCCTAACAAATGCAACGAAAAAATACTCGAGGCGATTCAAATGGCATGGATTGAAGAATCTAACTAGCACTGAGGTTCTCGCCGCGTATAATCTCTGTTTTTAAAACCCACCATTCCTTGGAGAAACTTATATGGCATCAGAACTGACTTTTTCGATAATAAAGCCAGACGCGGTCCGGAAAAATAAAATTGGAGAGATTTTAGCCCGGTTCGAATCAGCGGGCTTAAAAATTGTGGCAGCTCGATTAGAGCATCTTTCCTCAGAGAAGGCGCAAGGTTTCTATGCTGAACATCAAGGTAAACCTTTCTTTGAAGATTTAATAAAATTTATGACTTCGGGCCCATGCTTATTACAAGTACTTGAGGGTGAAAATGCAGTCAACCTGAATAGAGAACTGATGGGCGCTACAAACCCTCAAGAGGCGATTGAGGGAACTATCCGAAGAGATTTTGCAGAAAGTATTGATGCCAACGCAGTTCATGGTTCGGATTCTCCTGCTTCTGCTAAAAGAGAGATAGAGTTTTTCTTTCAGACCCAAGAAATTAGCGTTTCGTGATAGACGCCAGTTTGTCTCCCGAGAAGACCAATTTTCTGGGTTACACCGAAAGGGATTGGATACAACTCCTTGACGGTCAGGGCTATAAAAAATTCCATGCTGCGCAAATCATGAAGTGGATTCATCATCGATTCATAAGTGATTTTTCCGAAATGTCAGACGTAGGCAAGAATCTGAGAGATCACTTGTCTATGACGGGGAACTTAAAAGAGCCTCGAGTTAAAGAAGAATTTGTCTCGGCTGATGGGACGAGAAAGTGGTTGATAGAGTCATTTTCGGGGAAATTGTTTGAGTTGGTGTATATTCCTGAAAAAAGTCGGGGCACGCTTTGTGTCTCTTCGCAGGTCGGCTGTGCGCTAAAATGCGACTTTTGCTCCACTGGAAAGCTTGGTTTTAGTAATGACCTTACTGCAGCGGAAATTGTGGCCCAGATTAGGATTGCTATCCGAAGACTCGCTGAGATCTTTCCCGAAAATAAGAAAAGAAGTGTGTCCAATATAGTTTTTATGGGCATGGGAGAACCGCTCTTGAACCTGCCTAATGTTCTCCCAGCTTTGGACGTGATTAGATCGGATTTAGGTTACGGAATCAGCAAAAGAAGAGTGACGGTCTCTACATCTGGTATCGTTCCTGCGATAAGTGTCTTGGCAGAAAAGGCCGATGTTTCTTTAGCTATTTCGCTGCACGCTCCAAATGATCGGTTGAGAGACCGCTTGATGCCTTTGAATAAGAAATATCCGATTTCTCTCCTTTTGGAGGCCTGTCGCGCTTATTCGGAAAAATTCTCCCACAAAAAAGAGATCTTTGTAGAATATACTTTGCTTGAAGGCGTAAATGATGGTTACGAGCACGCTAAAGAACTAGCGTCAATTCTCAAAGGTCTTAGCTGTAAGATAAACTTAATCCCGTTTAATCCATTCGTGGGCTCTTCATTCAAGCAGCCTTCTGTAGGGCGAGTTCGCGAATTTCGATCTGCCTTGGTTGCAAACGGTTATTCTGTTACTGTTCGAACTACTAGGGGCAATGATATTGCGGCTGCTTGTGGCCAATTAGCTGGTTTGATTGACCAAACAAACAGACATTCGAAATATAGAGAGATCAAGTTAACAAACATATAAACTTCGATATAAAAACAGGGGTCTGGATAAGGAGTTGCTATCTCAGATCCAGCGGCATACGTTTTATTTTTGTACAGCGGTAAGATCTTTTTCCCTAGCGTTCATGTTTAGAAAGTGAGCCATACGAAAAATGTCGGAAAAAAAAGAAGACGAAATTATCGACGATCTAGATGCTAGCACCAAATCATTTTATGGCGAGGATCTAGGCACAAAAAACGTCTCGAAACTTTTGGTAGAGGCCAGACAATCCTTGAACCTCTCTCAAAAAGAAATTGCTGATCAACTATATTTAACTAAAACTCTGATCCAACAATTAGAGGAAGGAAAATTCGGAGAGCTTCCGACTAAAGCTTTTGTAAAAGGATACCTGAGATCTTATGCTAGAGTTGTAGGGCTTTCTGGCGACGTCCTCATCCAAAGGTTCGAGGATGAGGAGAAAGAGAAGCCATCTGCTTTAGAATCTACCATACCAGGAAGCAGGGGTTCTAAGTTCGCT
>CAJWLI010000086.1 GCA_913043075.1 uncultured Gammaproteobacteria bacterium | reverse complement strand
TCGAGCTAGAAATCGATTATTACTTTAGTGAGAATTTTGATGTCAGCTTATCCTACACTTACTTAGATGCTGATGAAGAGGGGTTTGGGGGTAATAGGTTAAAAGAAGTTAGACGCCCACGTCATATGGGAGCCATCGGAGCCATTTGGAGGCAAGAAAAAACAGGTTTTTCTTTTAACGTTAGTTATACGGGCGAACAGGGAGATGACTTTTTCCCGCCTTATCCTCCATTTCAAGAACGAGTTCAACTGTCGTCGTTCACGCTTGTCAGTGCTAGTGGGTATTATAAGTTTAGCGATTTCTTGACTGTTACTCTGCGGCTGGAGAATGTCTTTGACGAAGAATATGAGCAAGTTTTTGGGTTCCGCTCTGCAGGCACTTCGGGCGACTTTGGGTTGCGCCTTTCATTCTAAAACCGAAAGCGGGGAGACAATAAATTGGGTAAAACCGTATGAGAGAAGGTAATTTTGCTTTTTTGGTTGTGATTTGGTTTCTTCTCCTCCCTCTTTTGCCGATATTCGTCCTTCAAGCCCTTTACACGAGAGGGAAGGCGATAAAGTCGCCGGACCCTAGCCCTCCTCATTCTGGAGTGCACGGCGTGTCTCAATCACCGTTCCATTTGATTGGGTTTGGGGATTCTGTCATTGCGGGTACTGGGTTGTCTAAATCTGAACAATCTATAACCTCGAAGATAGGTAAGCAGGTCCATAAAAAAACTGGTCACTCGGTGAAATGGTCATCTTACGGGGTGAACGGAGACAAGTTAAAAGACCTGCTTGCGCGAGTCAGCTCTATCCGTGGCAACGGCGGCAATCTAATAGTGGTCTCGGTCGGTGTCAATGATGTTACTCGACTTACTTCACTGAAAGCATGGCGAAGAGACCTTAGGGTTCTTATAAATAAGCTTCGCGGCAGATTTGATCGTTTACTATTTTTAGGACTACCTCCAATGGAGGCGTTTCCTATTTTACCGTTCCCTCTCCGCTGGTTTTTAGGATTGAGAGCCTCTATGTTAAATTTCTGGCTCGCCAAAGAGACGGAAATTTTCCCCGATGTTTTTCATTTCGAATATCATGGACGTCCATCAAATGGAGATATGGCTGAGGATGGCTATCACCCAAGTGAGGCAGCTTGCGAAGACTTTGCTAAAATCATCGTAGATTATCTAAAGTTTGATTAAGCTGATGCGAATCTCCTGTCTGAAAGAAACTTACTAGGAGTAGACAAACCTTTGAAAACAGGCTTTGATAATGCAGGCAATAACAAGTTGAAGAGCTTAACTCGATCTCAAATTTTTGTATCTTAGGAAAAGATGTAACTAAGGGGAAATATGAAAACAGAAACTCTAGATTATTTGGACGACGAGACCCAGCTGGAGGCATTTTTAGCCTGGGATGACACAAAGCCAGGAAAAAAGCCGGCTGTTTTGGTAGCTCATGATTGGACTGGGCGAAGGGATTTCGCGAAAAATAAAGCAAAAGAGATGGCTAATCTAGGTTACGTTGGTTTTGCTTTAGATATGTATGGGAAGGGAGTTTTTGGAGCGGACGGTGACGTCGATGGAAACTCGGCTCTTATGAATCCGCTTGCGGGTGATAGAGTCGCATTGAGAAAGCGTATTTTATCTGCCTTGGATGTTGTTAGGAGCCATGAACAAGTTGATGCGTCAAGGGTTGGGGCTATCGGGTATTGTTTTGGCGGTATGTGCGTTCTTGAATTGGCCCGCTCAGGGGCTGACGTCAAGGGAGTAATCAGCATTCACGGAATATTTTCACCGGGTGATATCCCAAACGAAAAAATTATTTCGAAGATCCTTTGTCTGCATGGCCAAGATGACCCAATGGTTCCGCCACAACAGGTCTTAGACTTGGAAAATGAACTGAGCGATGCCGGAGCAGACTGGCAGGTACACGCCTACGGTGGAACGATGCATGCGTTCACTAATCCGTCGGCTAATAATCCGGATTTTGGAACAGTATACAACCCGGTAGCAGATAGACGTGCGACGAAAGCAATAAAAGACTTTTTCGAAGAGGTATTTGTCTAAAGATGTCACGTCTAAGACTAAAAAAATTAGATGAACTAGACCAAAAAACGAAAGCGGTCGTTCAAAAAATGGAATTGGAAGGTAAAGATACATCCACCCTTAGAGGATTAGCAAACAACCAGGCTCTTTTCGATTCTTATTTTAAGTTTTATGGTCCCGCGCGAGAGGGTAGGGCTATTTCTGCCGAGCTAATAGAGCTCGTTCGTCTAAGAATTGCCCGCCATAACGATTGTTTTACATGACTTAATGCCAGGCTTCTGCAGGGTGCAGAAAATGAGCTTACTGAGGAAAAAATAGCTATGCTAGATGATCAAATGCCGGATTTTTCTTTAGAAGAAAGGACAGCCATAGAATTCGCGGATAAGATGGCCTTAGATCACAAAACTTTGGACGACGATTTTTTTCACAAGCTGCATGTCTGTTTCTCTGACGAACAGATATTGGAGCTGGGAATGATGATAGGTCAATTTATAGGATTTGGGCGATTACTCAGAGCAGTTGACTTAGAGCCCAAGTTTTGTGAAACCTGAAGGTATTAGAAACTGTCTTTTCTTTTTCGAGTTTCTGCAAATACATCGACCAGTTCTGCTCCGAGCATATTTAAGTTTGCTTGAATATCTTTGCTCATTGGCCTCAAGAATGGATTCGTAGATTTCTCTAAGCCAATTGTTGAGGGAATAGTGGGTTTGCCTTCGTTTCTCAGGTTTTTAATTTCTTGCACTCTGTCTAACAGCACTTTATTTTGCGGTTCCACAGTTACCGCGAAGTTCGCGTTTGCTAGTGTATATTCGTGAGCACAATAGACCTTGGTGTCTTCCGGGAGTCTTTCAAGCTTTTGGAGGCTCTCCCACATTTGTTCTGGAGTCCCCTCAAAAATCCGTCCACAGCCCAAAGCGAATAGGGCGTCACCGCAAAAGAGTTTTTCTTCCCTAGGGAAATAAAACGAAATGTGGCCTATGGTGTGGCCCGAAACGTCGAATACTTTAACTTCGTGATTCCCGAAATTGAAAACCTCTTGGTCATTCACTCCCTCATCAAGTCCGGGTATTCGATCCGAATCTTTTTCAGATCCGATGATTTTGCATTTCCAACGTTTTTTCAGTTCGAGATTTGCCCCAGTGTGATCATAATGATGATGAGTATTGAAAATATGAGTCAGAGCCCAGTCATTCTGTCTTAGCGCATCTTCGATTGGATCAAGCGCCGGAGAGTCTATGGACGCAGTGAATTTAGATTCCGAATCATGGACAAGATACCCATAATTGTCAGTAAGACATGGGATCTGAACAACCTCTAATTGTGACATTTGATCGCCTCTTTTCCTTACATAATATTTCGCTTGAGCCTTTTAGACGACGCGAACCACACCCTTTAATTATAGAATTCTACAGAATAATCTAAAAGTTTTTCTTCCTCAAAGGTAAACCATCCTTTAACAGATTGGCCTCGTAATATTTCGCCGAGCCAAAGGCGGTCGTCGTCCCACATCCTGCTAAAAGGCAGGTTGTCTATTTCAAACCATTCCGGTATTGCTTCATCAGTTTCTGTCGGGGTTCCTTCGAAGCCACTTGCAACAAAAACAAATCCATGAATCTTTGGCATGTCCTCGGCTTGGAAGAAAAGCTCGCCAGCCGCTCGTATATTTAAAGGATTAATATGAAGCTCTTCATTAGTCTCTCTTACTGCGCATTGAATGGGAGTCTCTCCTTTTTCGATCTTTCCACCGGGGCCATTTATTTTGCCTGCACCTAAGCCCCTTTTTTTATGTATCAGTAGGACCCTGCTTTCCTCGACCACAAACATTATGGTAGACAATTCCTCAGGTTCCCAACTTTTCCAGTCGACGTCAGAAACTTTCATGTTAAGTAATTCCTTGAATTATATTTTCTGCGAGCCCGTTTAAAATTTTTTTTGAAATCCAGTTGAAAATAAGGAACTCGGCCTTATATTAACACTGTGTTTGTTGAATATTGGCATAGATGAATGACAGATGTAGGCTTTTATCTTTCTCAGGTGGGCGGCTCGTCGAATTCTTTGGAGAGTTATCTAACATCTCTTACTGCGATACCGATTTTGTCTGCGGACGAAGAGGCGGCGCTTTTTGAGTCTTTTCAACAAAACGAGGATATTAATGCTGCAAGAACATTAGTCCTTTCTCACCTTAGGTTTGTAGCCTACATAGCGAGATCATATCAAGGTTATGGCTTGCCGTTTCAGGATATTATCCAGGAGGGGAACGTGGGTCTCATGAAAGCGGTAAAGAAGTTCGATCTGTCCAAGGGAGTCAGGCTGATTTCTTTCGCTGTTCATTGGATAAGAGCCGAAATTCACGAATTCGTCCTGAAGAATTGGAAGATCGTAAAGGTGGCAACTACCAAGGCTCAGAGGAAATTATTTTTTAACCTTCGCAAACAAAAGAAGACGAGGACATGGTTCACAAGCGAAGAGGCAGCTTTATTGTCGAAAGACCTTGGGGTAAAGAAATCCGAGGTTCTTGAAATGGAAGCCCGTCTTGGTGTCTTCGATGAGGAAATAGACAAGCCTTTGGTTAACGGGGACGGAAGCTCGCACGTTGGAGAAAAGTTAAGCCTCGGCGAAAGTGAAAACCCAGCGGAAATCATCGGGCGTGATATGGACGCTGAGTTGCTAGAGCAACAAATGATCAGAGCGCTGGAAAAATTGGATCAGCGCACACAAGATATTATTCGCTCGCGTTGGTTAACCGACAAAAAGGTGCCGTTGAAAGAGCTGGGGGAAAAGTACCAGATTTCTCTGGAGCGAGTCCGACAATTAGAGAAAAGGGCTATGGAAGCCCTTCGTCTCGAGTTGGCCTAATTAATCTCGTAGCGAAAGGACGGTTTAGTCCGTAAAAAAGTGGCCTCTAGCCACACCAGATGTGTCGTAGACAGGTTCTTCCTTCTCTACACGGTATTTCATGATAACGTTATTCATTGGTTTTCTATCAAACGAGGCCATATACCCGCCCATGTCTCGGTACCAGTGACTGTTCAAATGGGCTTCAAGAGTTTCTTCAGAGGTCCATTCTTCGTAAACCCAGACCCGGCCTGGAGTTAAATGGTCTTCTGTCCAAGAGTAAGCTATACATCCCTCTTCCTGAAGTGCTCCATCAATATGCGGCTTGGCGCCCTTGAGCATAACTGGAACGTCTTTTTCATTTACGAATTCAAAATATCCCGCTACGATTACCTTCATTTCCCATCCTGCTTATCGGTGAAACGTTAGGATACCTTGGTTTGCTGTTTTAATAAATGTGGGCTTTCGGAAATCATCGGTCAAGGAGTAAGCCTCTAGTAACCAAGTCAGGCGTCTTCGTTTTCCGCCGCTAACCTGTCAGCTTCAGATTGATATTGAGGGATTTCATTCCTTGGACTCCTTAGATCGAGAATGCCTTCTTCTCTCTTTTTAATCAATTCCCATCCTTCTGGCCATTCAAATTCCATTTTCAGGATGGACGGCTTCTCAATGGTTTCAAAACCGGACAGCGCCTGTCTCACTACCTCAAGCTGATTAATCTTGTCTTCGAATTTCCCTGATTCAAATCCTAACGGGTAATTGAGGAATTTTGCTCGAGGGGGTTGCCCCGCTTCTAAGATGTCCAGAGCACTGCCCAGAATAAGGGTAGGTAAGCCTAAATTTTCGAAGTGGCGAGCGATCAGACACACGGTCTGATGACACACAGGTCACAAAGGTATCAAAAAAAGTAAATCTAATTGTTGATCTGAAACAGCGCTTTCGAGCCTAGGAATTAATTCATCTCTGACCCGACTACGTGAATATATTCCTCCCATGCAGGACAGAAATTCTGGAGCTAGCTCACCAATTACGCCTTCGTTTTCGAGAATTCTTAAAGCCTCCAAAGGAAAGACTGTACAGGGGTCTTTTCTCGCTTCGACCAAATAATTTTGCATAATATGGGCAAATCTAATTTCGTCGACCGAAGCGCCGCTGCTGATATGTCGAATACTGGTATCATCCTTAGTGAAAAATGCCTTTTGTCCCTTTACGTAGGTTCCAGCAGTTGAAATCAAACCTAATTTCGATTCCGATAATGGCTTTTTCAAGTGAGCGAAGGCAGGCAAATCCTGTGCCTCGAACCATTGATATGGCTCGTACCCAAGTTTTGCATAGTCCTGCTTGGTCTTCTCAATGTAGTTGCTGTGAGGCTCTGGCATAACAAACATCATTCTTCGAAAACTGCAGTCTACAGTAATGACTCTGGGTCGTGTTAGAAAAATTTCTGCTAGGCAGCAGCTTTCAATCTGTGATCTCGATACCAAGCTATATAACCAATCAATGCAATCAAA